>CACLHE010000065.1 GCA_902606665.1 uncultured Pelagibacteraceae bacterium | reverse complement strand
GGCACAACTACAGCACAAAAAAAATTATTTTTTAATTTAAAAAAAATAAAAAATCAAATTGCTCCAAACAGCACAGGTGATTTAAATATGGAACATGTTGATGAAATATCAAAAAGATTAAATGTAAAAAAAGAAGAAGTTGTTTCTATGAATAGAAGACTTCTTGGAAAAGAGAAGTCTCTAAATGCCCCTATAAAAGATGAAGATGGTACAGAGTGGCAAGACTGGATAGCAGATGACGAAATTGATCAAGAATTAAAAGTATCACACCAACAAGAACTTAGTCAGAGAAAAAAATTAATGGATGACTCCATGAGTATTTTAAACCCGAGAGAAAAAGAAATTTTAACTGCTAGAAGACTAACGGATGATGTAGCTACATTGGAAGATTTAAGTAAAAAATTTAAAATAAGCAGAGAAAGAGTAAGACAAATAGAAACAAAAGCTTTTGAAAAACTACAAAAGGCTATGTTAAATGCGGCTAAGTCAAATAACCTTCTACCAAGAAGATAATTTTATCCTTTAAAAGGATTTTGCAAAAGTATTGTGTCTTCCCTTTTTGGACTTGTTGAAACGCTTGATATCTTAACATTACAATAACTTTTTATAAAATTAATATATTTTTTTGCGTTTGTTGGTAAATCATTCCACTTTTTAATACCTTTTGTATTTTTAAGCCAACCTTTAAATCTTTTATAAATCGGTTTAACTTTAAATTGATCATTTAATGAGCTAGGAAAATAATTTATCTTTTTTCCATTTAGTTTATAACCAACACATACATATATGTCCTTGAAGTGATCTAAAACATCAATTTTAGTCAATGCTATTCCATTGATGCCAGATATTATGCATGATTGTTTAACCAATACCGCATCAAACCAGCCGCATCTTCTCTTTCTATTAGTAACAGTGCCAAATTCGTTTCCTCTTTTTCCAATTCTATTTCCTAGTTCATTTTTTAATTCTGTTGGAAAAGGTCCTTCACCTACTCTTGTTGTGTATGCTTTAACTATGCCAAGTATATAATTTATAGTTTTAGGACCACATCCAGTTCCCGACAGCGCAGAACCTACAACAGTATTAGAAGAAGTCACAAAAGGATATGTGCCATGATCTATATCCAAAAGTATACCTTGCGCACCTTCAAAAAGGATTTTTTTCTTTTTTTTTTTAAATTCTTCTAACTTTTTCCAAACTGGCTTTGAATATTTTAAAATTTTTGAAGAAATTTTTACTAGATCTTTAATCAATTTTTTTTTATTTATTTTATTTTTTTTTAGTCCTTTTCTTATAGAATCGTGATGAAATAACATCATATTTATTTTTTTTGATAGATTTTTTTTATTTGCTAGATCCATTAAGCGTATGGCTCTTCTTCCTACCTTATCCTCGTATGCTGGTCCTATACCCCTTCGAGTTGTTCCTATTTTATCAGTATTTTTTGAATCTTCTCTAATTGCGTCTAGCTCTTTGTGTGGCGGCAAAATTAAAGTGGCGTTTTCTGCTATGAATAAATTTTTGTTAGTAATTTTTATTCCTAATTTTTCTAATTGTTTGATTTCCTCAAGTAATGCCCAAGGGTCAATTACCACTCCATTTCCAATAATTGAAATTTTATTTTTTCTAATTATTCCTGAAGGCAGTAATTTCAGTTTGTAGGTTATATTGTTAACTACAAGCGTATGCCCTGCATTATGTCCACCTTGAAATCTTACAATCACATCAGCTTTTTCGGAAAGCCAATCTACAATTTTACCTTTTCCTTCGTCTCCCCACTGAGAACCTATAATTGCTATGTTAGGCATTAATATTTCTTAAATTAAATGAAACAAGATGATTTAATGGTCCAAAACCTTTTCCATAACCAGGTGCAGTAACAACTGCTTTATCAACATATCTTAATGATATTTTACATGATTTAAGTATGTTTTTTTTTTGAGATAAACATGTAGCAATAGCTGAGGATAAAGTGCAACCAGTACCATGTGTATTTTTTGTTTTAATTTTTCTTTTTTTAAATATTCGTATTTTTTTATTTGTTGCCAAAATATCAAAAATCATTTTATTTTTTAGGTGTCCTCCTTTTAATAACACATTTTTTGGTCCCATGTTGAGAATTTTTTT
>CACLHE010000064.1 GCA_902606665.1 uncultured Pelagibacteraceae bacterium | reverse complement strand
CATACCAAAAACAAGAAGACCACAGCAGCATAAGAACGCAGTAAAAGAAATTGGTTGAAATATTTTTAATAATATCCATATAATGTAGATCATGAGCAAAAGTGATTTTTTTCCATCATTACCATTGCGGGACGTAGTAGTTTTTCCTGGAATGATCGTGCCATTATTTGTTGGTCGAGATAAATCAATTAAAGCACTAAATGAAGTGATGAAAACAAATAAGAAAATAGTTTTAATTACACAAAAAAATGCAGAAATAGATGATCCTGCAGAAAAAGATCTCTATTCTTTTGGTTGCGAGGGTAAAGTGCTGCAACTTTTAAAATTACCAGATGGAACAGTTAAAGTCTTAGTCGAAGGTCTAGATAGAGTAAAAGTAATAGAATGTAATGACGAAAAAGATTACCTCTCATCTCTAACTGAAATTGTTAAGGATAAAAATGATATACCTCAAGATGATATTTTAGCTTTATCTACAGCAATAGTTAGAAAATTAGAAAAATTAACAAGTCTAAATAAAAAAATTTCACTAGAATTAATGTCAAGTTTAAAGAGACAAAAAAACCCATCTATGATTGCTGATCATATAGCTGCTCAATTAAATATTTCAATTTTTGAAAAACAAAAGTTATTAGAAACAACTGATTTAAAAATGAGATTAGAAAAATTAATGGAACATGTAAATAACGAGATGAATGTTATTAGCGTGGAAAAGAGAATAAGGGGAAGAGTAAAAAATCAGATGGAAAAAACACAAAGAGAATATTACTTAAATGAACAAATGAAAGCTATTCAAAAGGAACTTGGAGAAATTGAAGATGGCAAAGATGAAACTGCTCAGTTACAAAAATCAATCATGAAAGCTAAAATGACTAAGGAAGCTACAAAAAAATGTTTGTCTGAGTTAAAGAAATTGAAATCAATGAGTGCTATGTCAGCTGAAGCAACGGTAGTAAGAAATTATCTTGACTGGATGATAGAATTACCTTGGAATAATAAAGAAAAACAAATTGAAAATGTAAGTATAGAACAAGCAAAAAAAATACTAGATGAAGATCATTATGGATTAGAAAAAGTTAAGGAGAGAATATTAGAGTATTTAGCGGTACAAAAAAGAGTTGGGAAAATTAAAGGTGCAATACTATGTCTCGTAGGACCTCCTGGTGTAGGCAAAACCTCTCTTGGAAAATCTATAGCAAGATCTACAGGCAGAAAATTTGTCCGTATGTCATTAGGTGGAATTCGTGATGAGGCAGAAATTAGGGGACACAGAAGAACCTACATTGGTTCACTACCTGGAAAAATAATTCAACAAATGAAAAAAGCTGGAACGAAAAATCCACTTTTTTTATTAGATGAAATTGATAAAGTTGGAACAGATTATAGAGGAGATCCATCTTCAGCATTACTAGAAGCACTAGATCCCGAACAAAACGTAGCTTTTAATGATCACTACTTAGAAGTCGATTATGATTTATCTGATGTAATGTTTGTAACAACAGCTAATACTTTAAACATTTTACCACCTCTACTTGATAGATTAGAAGTAATTAGAATTCCTGGTTACACGGAAGAAGAAAAGATTAATATAGCGAACAACTATTTAATACCAAAACAGATCAAAGATAATGGTTTAAAAAAAGAAGAATTAGAATTAAGTGACAATGTTATTAAAGATATAATACAAAGCTATACAAAAGAAGCAGGAGTTCGTAATCTTGAAAGAGAAATATCAAAGTTAGCGAGAAAAACGGTAAAAAGTATTTTGACAAACAAAATTCAAAAACTGGAAGTTGATGCAAAATCTTTGCCAAATTATTTAGGAATTAAAAAATTTAAACATGACGAAATGGAATCTGATGACAAGGTAGGAGTGGCGACAGGTTTGGCTTGGACTGAATTTGGAGGAGAAATATTAAAAATAGAGTCGGCTATAATGCCAGGCAAAGGTAAAATGCAAATAACTGGTAAGCTTGGTGACGTAATGCAAGAATCGGTAAAAGCAGCAAAATCATACGTACGCTCTAAGTCAATCGAATTTGGAATAGCACCACCAATTTTTGAAAAAAAAGATTTTCATATACATGTTCCTGAAGGAGCCACACCTAAAGATGGACCATCAGCGGGTATAGCTATGGTGACTTCAA
>CACLHE010000063.1 GCA_902606665.1 uncultured Pelagibacteraceae bacterium | reverse complement strand
TTGCAAAAGGAGATGTGGCTCTTTCAATATCACTTACAGCAATAATTAGTTTATTATGTGTTTTTACAATTCCATTTATTGTTTTAACATCTATTGATCTGCTAGGTTCCCAAAACATAAATCAAAATATTTCATTAATTGACATGTCAATAAGTATGTTTTTAATTGTAACTGTTCCAGTAGTTTTAGGCATGTTATTTAGAAAATTTTTTTATGGGATAGCATTAAAATTTGAACCTATAGCTAAAAAAATATCTATTATTCTTTTTATACTTGTTTTATTAGGAGCTATTGCAGCGGAAAGAGAAAATATAATATCTTACTTTGCTCAAGCTGGCTTAGTAACTTTATTACTTAACGTAATTATGATGATCGTAGCATATTATGTTGCGCAATTACTTGCTTCAGGAACTAAACAAAAAAAATGTATTACAATTGAGTGCGGTTTACAAAATGGAACATTAGCATTATTTGTAGCAACATCTATTTTTGGTGGTGGGTTATATGTTATTCCTGCAGCCACTTATAGCTTAATCATGTTTCTCACATCTTTGATATTTATATATATAGTTAGAAAAACTATTTAAATAGATAGACAAACAAACAAATTATTTATTAAGATTATTAAAAATGAAAAACGGGCGAATGGCGGAACTGGTAGACGCGCAGGACTCAAAATCCTGTGGTAGCAATACTGTGAGAGTTCGATTCTCTCTTTGCCCACCAAAACTATATGAATTTAAAAGAATTTAATAATTTAACTGATTTATTTTTTTATCAGGCGGAAACACAAAATCCAAAGGATATTTTTTTAGAATGGCTAAATTCTATTAACAGAAAAAAATTTACTTGGTCAGAAACAGTTTCTAATGTGCACAAAATTTCAAATACTTTAAAAAATTATGTTAAAGAAGGAGATAGAGTTCTCTTAGTTTCAGAAAATAGACCTGAATGGTTTTTAACTGATTTAGCAATCATGTTATCAAAAGCAATAACCGTACCAGCATATACTACTTATACAGAAAATGATTTTAAATATTTAATTGAAGATTGCGAACCATCTGTTGTTATAGTCTCTAACAATATAATGCATAAAAAATTAGAAAAAACTATTGGTGAAAAAGATTATATTAAATGTGTAATTAATTTTGACAATATTATTAGAGGAGATTTTGAAAAGAAATATTTGGATTTAGAAAGCATAATTAAAAGTAAACTATTAGAAAAAGATAGAATCAAGCAAAGCAATTTAAAAAGAACCTCTCCAGCTTGCATTATATATACTTCAGGTACCGGCGGAAATCCTAAAGGAGTTATTTTAAGTCATGGAGGCATATTAAATAATCTAGAAGGTGCACAAGAAATTGTAGAACCTCTAATTAATAAAAAGCCTGTTTTTTTAACGTGGCTTCCTCTATCGCATTCATATGAACATACTGTACAATTTGTGCAAATAGTAGTTGGCGCCAAAGTATTTTATGCTGAAAAAATAGAGAAACTTTTAGATAATATTTCAGAAGCCAAACCAACAATAATGACAGCTGTTCCAAGATTCTATCAAAATCTATATAACAAAATAAATATTAATATAAAAAAGACTACAGGCTTTAAATCTAAATTAGTTAAAGCAACAATCTATTTAGGTAAAAAAAAATTATTAAAACAAAAAATGAATTTTTTTGAGATATTTTTAAATTCACTACTAGATATTTTAGTAAGAAAAAAAATAAAAAAACAATTCGGAGGTAATTTAAAAGCTTTTGTATCTGGGGGAGGAGCCTTAGATAAAGAAATTGGGGAATTTTTAAACGCTATTGGACTGCCCACTTTACAAGGCTATGGCTTAACCGAAACGTCACCGGTAGTAAGTTGCAACCCTATTCAAAAAATAAAAATAGATACAGTTGGACCACCTTTTAAGGGGAACAAAGTAAAAATAGCTGATGATGGAGAAATATTAGTTAAGGGGGAGAATGTAATGTTAGGTTATTGGAATAATGAGATAGAAACAAACAAGGTTATCAAAGATGGTTGGTTATATACTGGTGATATTGGAGAAATAAATCCAAAAGATGGCTACTTAAAAATTACAGATCGTAAAAAAGATATTATTGTAACCGCAGGAGGAGATAACATTTCCCCAGCAAAAATTGAAAATTTACTCTCAAATTCTGCAGCAATAGATCAGTGCATGATATATGGAGATAAAAAAAATTA
>CACLHE010000062.1 GCA_902606665.1 uncultured Pelagibacteraceae bacterium | reverse complement strand
TTAATTAATAAATATATTAAATAATGTTTTCTGTCTTAAGACCTTTTTTATTTAGCTTGAAT
This sequence comes from uncultured Pelagibacteraceae bacterium, assembly GCA_902606665.1. GTDB lineage: Bacteria > Pseudomonadota > Alphaproteobacteria > Pelagibacterales > Pelagibacteraceae > AG-414-E02. Next base: position 2,491 of record CACLHE010000062.1, on the reverse strand, counting down.
CCAGAAACGGCGCATGATTTAGCTATAAAATCACTCAAATTTAATTTCTTTCCAAGCAAAATGTTTGAGGTCGAGGATGAACAAATGCTAAATATACATTTATTAGGAAAAAATTTTCCTAATCCCATTGGTCTTGCTGCAGGTTTTGATAAAAGTGCCGAAGCTTATAACTCACTGTTAAAATTAGGTTTTGGATTTGTAGAGATTGGTACAGTAACCCCAGTCAAACAATATGGAAATCCTAAACCAAGAATATTTAGACTTGAAGATGATCGAGCCCTAATAAATAGATTAGGATTTAATAATGATGGGATGGAAACAATAAAAGCTAGAATTAAATCAAATAGTAAAAAGGGTATATTAGGAGTAAATATTGGGCCGAATAAAGACACCAAAAGTCAAAAAAATGATTTTTGTTTAGGGTTAAAAAACTTTTTTGATATAGCAGACTATATTACCGTAAATATTTCTTCACCCAACACCGAAGGCTTGAGAGATTTCCATGATCAAAAAAAACTCATAGATCTTATTGGTGCTCTCAATAAAGTAAAAAAAGATAATGGAACCAACATTCCTTTACTGCTAAAAATTTCACCAGATATTAATAATAGCGATATTCCAGAAATAGCAGATACTGCAATAAAAAATAGTATTTCTGCAATAATACTTACCAACACAACAAATAATAATAGAGGTAATTTAATAAGCGGATTAAAGAATGAAAAAGGAGGACTTTCGGGGGAACCTTTAAATGAAATATCTACAAATATGATTAAGAAATTTTATAAGGAACTTAATAATAAAATCCCTATCATTGGAGTTGGAGGAGTTAATTCAGGAAAATCAGCATACGAGAAAATTATTGCAGGGGCATCATTATTACAACTTTATACTAGTTTTGTTTATAAAGGGCCCTCTACGGCAAAAGATATAAAAAAAGAATTAATTCAAATTTTAAAGGCTAAAGGGATAGCTAATATAAAAGATGCTGTTGGCACTGGCGCATAACTAACCCATATTCCCAAGCAAAGGTAAGTACTCCAGTATAAAAAACCCTATAACTTGCAATTGATTAGTTAAAATAGCTATTCCGGTTAATAACAAAATAGCTCCACCTACTTTTGCGATAGTTGAAATATATTTTTTAATACCTTTTGAAAATAACAAAAATTTGTCGATTAAAACTCCCGAGATAATGAAAGGTATTGCTAGACCCAAAGAGTAAAACGATAATAATATAATACCTTGACCAATATTTTCTTCTAATGAAGCCATCGTTATAATTGATCCAAGAATGGGACCTATACAAGGGGTCCAACCAAAACCGAAAGCCACCCCTACAAGGAGGGGGAAAGTTAAGTTGTCACTATATTTATTGGTAAAAAATCTTATATCTTTGTTCATAAAGTTAAAATTAATAATCCCAATTAACTGAAGAGAAAAAAATATTATAATAACACCAGCTACGATTCTAAGAATATTTGAGTTAGATAAAAAAAATTTTCCTGCAAGAGAAGCTGTTGAACCCAAGACTATAAAAACAAAAGAAAAACCTAGTGTAAAAAAAATAGTTTTAATTACAATTAAATTTCTTTTTTTTTCATTTATTTTATTTAGTGATGTCCCCGAGATGTAAGAGATATAACCTGGTATAAGAGGTAAAACGCAAGGTGATAAAAAACTTATAAATCCAGCCAAAAAGGCTATGGATAACGATATAGTCATTAATATATTGCTGGTTTATTCATCTTTTCAGATCTCCATCTGCTCACTTGTCTTCGTATAAAAGAAATAGCTACTCCAGCTACCAAAGCCAAGAATATTGAAGAAATTCCATAAACGATTGGATATTTATCCGCTAAAGTATAAATTGTATTTCCAAATTCACTTATTTCTAAAACTGTATCCGTCGGAATTTTGATGGCTGGAGTTCCATTTCTAAAAAAAGTATCGTAAGCCATTAAAAGTCCTACAGAAAGCATAAGTACAGCTAACAGAGTTTTTAACTCTGAACCCTGAAGTTTTTGTCCAATTTTTTGTCCTGAATGTACTCCAGCTATAGAACCGGTGATTAATATTAAGACAAGAACTAAATCAATTGTATTGTAAGCAAAAGCGTGAGAAACAACTACAAATCCAGTTACAAATATAGTTACAAACAATGAAGTACCTGGAACTAATTTTGTTGGCATCCCAATTAAATATATCATTGCTGGAACCATTAAAAATGCTCCACCCACACCCATAATTGCAGCTATAAAACCGACAATGATACCTAATATAATTGGTACAAAAGCACTTTCATATACTTTAGAAGTTTTAAATCTCGTCCTAAAAGGTAGACCATGTATCCAATAGTGAGTATGTAATTTTTTTTTAATTATTACTTTTTTTTTTATTCTATCAATTTCCATAAGACCGTCTCTAAGCATAAAACTTCCTACGATGGCAAGAACATACATATAGGATAGGGTGATCACTATATCTATTT
>CACLHE010000061.1 GCA_902606665.1 uncultured Pelagibacteraceae bacterium | reverse complement strand
TTGCATACCTTCTATAATATGAACATCTTCCAATTGAACTTCATGCCAAAGTTTTAAATTTTGTTTTCTTAAGCTTTTAAATTTTTTTGAATTTGCTGCTTCATTACCTACATAATAAATTTCCATGTGTTCTATAGTAAGCTCATGATTTACCGGCTCTAACCAATACGCGTAATAGTGATCTTTATGAATACCCATCATTACATTAGGAAAAAGAGCTACATATTCAGCTATATTTATTTTATTTTTTGGCCAATTAGGAAAACATGGAAATTTATTTTTGCCTTTTAATCTAGGATTATAGACAATAGTTCCTTGACCAGCGAATCTATTTGGTAAACCTTGTATATGATAATGATCACTAATTTTAGAATAACTATTTAAACCCGGATGAACCCAAGGCAGATGATAGCTTTCACAATAATTTTCAATCGCAAACTTCCAATTGCACTTTGCTTTTAATTTAAAATAACCCAAGTCATTTGAGTGTTTAATTAGTTTTTGATCTTTTTCTGTCCAAAATTTAGACCATCGGTCTTTTAATGGTTTAATATATTTTTCAAATGATACTTCATTGTTAGAAATATTTACTATGATCATATCTAACCAAACATAGGAACGAACTTCTTTAAGGCCACTTAATGATTTATCAAAATCCTTTGATTCGTGTTTATCCATTCCTCCGAGATGAGGAGTAGCAACAAGTTCACCGTCCAAATTATAAGACCATGAGTGATACGGACATCTTATTACATTTTTTATAGAGCATTTTTTTTGTAAAATTTTATATCCTCTATGGCTACAAACATTATGATAAACTTTAACTTGATTTTTTTTATTTCTTAATAAAATTAATGGAATTCCTAATAAATCAAAAGGTTTAGCATCCCCTGGTTTTGGTATTGAACTTGCAACACCTATAACAACCCATTTATCCTCAAAAAGTTTTTTTCTTTCTATTTTAGTATATTCAATATTATTGTAGCACTCGTTAGGAAGACCATGGGCTTTTTCTATTGGTTTATTAACTACATCTAATTTTTCTTTTTTTATGATGTTGTAGATATTTATTTTTCCATTGAGCTTATTACTCATAGAAAAATCCTAGCATTTCCGTATAAATTGGCAATAGATTTCAAATGAAATTACTGGACAGTCCCCCGGGGCCGCTGATATATCCCGTTGATTATGAATTTCTCTATAGAAATTACCATTAAGACTGACCTCTTAGAATTACCTAAAGTTAAGGATGTTTATATTACTATGCTACCTGGCAATGATTACAGAGAGGTGGCAACCAAGGCTAGCGAGCTTGTTAAATCGGGCTTTAATCCAGTTCCTCACTTTCCTGCGCGTTCTATTAAAAATCAGGCTGAACTAAAAGATTATGTAACTAGATGTAAGGACGGAGGAGTGAAGCAGGCTCTAGTAATAGGGGGTAGCGCGCAACCCATTGGAGATTTTCACTGTTCATTACAGTTATTAAAGACAGGATTATTTGAGGGGTGGAAGATAGGAATTGCTGGACATCCAGACGGGTCCCCTGATATATCCGATTCAGATTTAGAAAAAGCTATGAACGATAAGAAACCTTTTGCAGACTATATAGTTACACAGTGGTTATTAGATTTTAACCCAATTTCTAAATTTATTTCTAAACAAACTTTACCAGTTCATGTTGGAATTACTGGGCCTCTAAAAATAAGCAGTTTATTAAAGTTTGCAAATATTGTTGGGGCTAAAAATTCAATTAACTTTCTTAAATCTAATGTGACTAAGGCCGTAGATTTATTAAAACCTAGAGACCCAAATGACATAATTGAAAATCTTAAAGGTTCAACAAAGAATTTTCATATTTATACTTTTGGCGGTCTAAAAGAAACAAACAAATGGTTAACGGAGAATAATTATGCCTAAAAAAAAGAAAAAAGCTAAGAAAATAAAATCAGTTTCATTCAAACCTGAGAAAATTAATTACGATAAAGTTAAACACGCAACATCTGTAGATCAGTCAGATCGACACGTACCTTACAATTTAAGACAAAGCGGACCAACAAAAGTAGAATTGTTAATTTCAACAAGAGTAAGAAAATCACCTTATTGGCATTTATCAATGAAAGCGGGATGTTGGCGAGCCACAGTTTATAATCGAGTTTATCATCCAAGAGGTTATGTAAGGCCTGAAAAAGGTGGAGCTATGGTTGAATATGCAGCAATTAAAAATCATGTAACGATGTGGAATGTAGCTGTGGAAAGACAAATTCGTGTAAAAGGGCCAGATGCTGAAAAATTTACAGATTATGTGATAACACGTGATGCAACTAAAATTTCAACAATGAGAGGTCGTTACGTTATTCTATGTAATAATAAAGGTGGTGTATTAAATGATCCAGTTTTATTAAGAGTAGCCGATGATGAATTTTGGTTTAGTTTATCCGATTCTGATATTGGAATGTATTTACAAGGCGTTAATGCAGATAAAAAATTCAATGTAGAAATAGATGAAATAGATGCATGTCCAGTCCAAATACAAGGACCTAAATCAAAAGCATTGCTGAATGATTTAATTGGAGAT
>CACLHE010000060.1 GCA_902606665.1 uncultured Pelagibacteraceae bacterium | reverse complement strand
TTATATTTTTTAAGAATTTTTTGAATTGTATCTCCCTTTTTAATTTCATAATTTATGTTAGAAAAGGGGGACTTAATTTGATTAAATAAAAATTGTTTGAAAGTCTTAATGTCAGGAATTTCACTTGAAGTTTTAAAACTTTCAGATTTTTTGACAACTCTTTCATCACTTTTGTAAACAACCGCCAGTAGAAGTGAAACAGTTATTATGACTAGGGTTAAGCCAAAATAACTTGTTCTATTCCAATTTTTTCTAAACATTTCGTACATAAATCTTTTTTTGATTGGGTCTTATATATCATTATATTTTGTAAATTTTAGATATCAAATTGTTAAGAATAATGTAAAAAATACCCGGTTTTTCAAGTATTTTTAACGAATATTCGCCTTGATTTATTCATTAATTGGCTTATAACCAGCGGTCCATCCCGAAAAAGCTTATTCTTTTATGGTTAATTGCGGGGTGTTTATTGAAATGTAGATGTTTGAGCTTAGCAAGGTTTTTGCATAGATGTTTCTAGCTGTTTTAAATTGTAAAAATTAAGAAGAGAAGTGTGGACGGTTAGGTTATCAACAAAATTTGTCGTACACACTTCAACGAAAATATAAATAATTTTTTTATTATTTATATGAAGCTAGTGTGCGCCGTTATTAAACTTGAGAGTTTGATCATGGCTCAGAACGTACGCTGGCGGCACGCCTAACACATGCAAGTCGAACGCAGTAGCAATACTGAGTGGCGAACGGGTGAGTATAATGTGGGTATCTGCCTTTTGGTTTGGAATAACACGGGGAAACTTGTGCTAATACCGGATAAGCCTTTACAGGGAAAGTTTTAACGCCAAAAGATGAGCCCATACTTGATTAGCTAGTTGGTAAGGTAATAGCTTACCAAGGCTACGATCAATAGCTGATCTGAGAGGATGATCAGCCACATTGGGACTGAGACACGGCCCAAACTCCTACGGGGGGCAGCAGTGGGGAATCTTGCACAATGGGGGAAACCCTGATGCAGCGATGCCGCGTGAGTGAAGAAGGCCCTTGGGTTGTAAAGCTCTTTCGTCGGGGAAGAAAATGACTGTACCCGAATAAGAAGGTCCGGCTAACTTCGTGCCAGCAGCCGCGGTAATACGAAGGGACCTAGCGTAGTTCGGAATTACTGGGCTTAAAGAGCTCGTAGGTGGTTAGAAAAGTTGGTGGTGAAATCCCAAGGCTTAACCTTGGAACTGCCACCAAAACTTTTTGACTAGAGTATGATAGAGGTAAGTGGAATTTCTAGTGTAGAGGTGAAATTCGTAGATATTAGAAAGAACACCAATTGCGAAGGCAACTTTCTGGATCATTACTGACACTGAGGAGCGAAAGCATGGGTAGCGAAGAGGATTAGATACCCTCGTAGTCCATGCTGTAAACGATGTGTGCTAGACGTTGGAAATTTAATTTTCAGTGTCGCAGCAAAAGCGTTAAGCACACCGCCTGGGGAGTACGACCGCAAGGTTAAAACTCAAATGAATTGACGGGGACCCGCACAAGTAGTGGAGCATGTGGTTTAATTCGAAGATACGCGCAGAACCTTACCAACACTTGACATGTCTGTCGCGAAACCAAGAGATTGGTTTCTTCATTTAGTTGGACAGAACACAGGTGCTGCATGGCTGTCGTCAGCTCGTGTCGTGAGATGTTGGGTTAAGTCCCGCAACGAGCGCAACCCTTACTTTTAGTTGCTACCATTTAGTTGGGCACTCTAAAAGAACTGCCAGTGATAAGCTGGAGGAAGGCGGGGATGACGTCAAGTCCTCATGGCCCTTACGTGTTGGGCTACACACGTGCTACAATGGCACTTACAATGAGAAGCAAAGAGGCGACTCTAAGCCAATCTCAAAAAGGTGCCTCAGTTCGGATTGTACTCTGCAACTCGAGTACATGAAGCTGGAATTACTAGTAATCGCGGATCAGCGCGCCGCGGTGAATACGTTCCCGGGTCTTGTACACACCGCCCGTCACACCATGGAAGTTGGTTACACCTGAAGGCAAAACGTAAAACTTTTGACTACGGTACGATCAGCGACTGGGGTGAAGTCGTAACAAGGTAGCCGTAGGGGAACCTGCGGCTGGATCACCTCCTTTCTAAGGAAATCGAAATTAATTTTTTTCGATTTAAAAAAATAGATAATGTGACCGTCCTCATTTCTCTTCTTTTAATGTCTCTGAGTAAAAATATAGGGGCCGGTAGCTCAGGTGGTTAGAGCGCACCCCTGATAAGGGTGAGGTCGGAAGTTCGAGTCTTCCTCGGCCCACCAAAGTTTTCGGGGGATTAGCTCAGCTGGGAGAGCGCCTGATTTGCATTCAGGAGGTCAGCGGTTCGATCCCGCTATCCTCCACCAAGTTTGAGACATTTAGCTTTTTTAAATTGTGAATATTATTAATATCAATATCTATATCCGATTGTTTTCATATTTTTTTGAAAACAATCAAAACAAAAATTTAATTTATTACAGAAAAAATTTTTTTCTGTGCATAAATCAAGCGTTTAAGGGCGATTGGCGGATGCCTTGGCACTGTAAGACGATGAAGGACGTGGTATACTGCGATAAGTTTCGGGGAGCTGTATGCAGGCT
>CACLHE010000059.1 GCA_902606665.1 uncultured Pelagibacteraceae bacterium | reverse complement strand
GTTATTAGTTGTTCTTGCTGGAGTGGCTTTAACTGCGTGTGCAACGCAGAAAAAAAGCGGCATGATGCAAGGAGACGTATATACAGGAACAGACACTGTAGAATATTTAGCGACTGGTGTTGCAGATAGAGTTTTCTTTGCAACAAACAAATCAACATTAACAACTGCATCAAGAGATACTTTGCGTAAACAAGCAGCTTGGATGAGAAAAAAGAAAGATTTAACATTTACAATAGAAGGACATGCTGACGAAAGAGGAACTAGGGAGTATAACTTAGCTTTAGGTGAAAGAAGAGCTAATGCAGTAAAAGATTACCTAATGACTTATGGTATATCAGGTAGCAGATTGTCAGTTATTAGTTATGGAAAAGAGAGACCTGTAAATTCCGGTTCTAATCCTTTAGCCTGGTCACAAAATAGAAGATCTGTAACAGTTAAGGCTAACTAATTATAATAAGATTAATTATTAAAAGACCCACAAATTCAAATTTGTGGGTCTTTTTTTTGCCTTATTTTTCATTAAACATAAAATTTATATGAATAGAATTTTTACTTTATCAATTAAAGCATTAGTAGTTTTTTCTTTAATTGTTTTTTCAACCTCAAAAATTTACGGAGCAGAGGTAGAAGAAGTGCTTAGAAAGATCCAAGAAGATATAAAAACTTTGGAAAAAGCAGTTTATAGCCAGGACGTTAAAACAACTTTAAGTAGTGGTGAATTGTCTGGAGATGAAAATGATATTTTAACAAAACATTTACTTAAATTATCTGAACTAGAAGAACAGTTTAAGCTTTTAACAAATAATTTTGAAGAGATAAACTTTAAATTAGATAAATTGTCCAAAAGAATAACAAAAGTTCAAACCGATAATCAAATGAGATTTCAGGATATAGAAAGTTCTACTGTTAGTAAGACTAGCAAACAAAAAAAATTACCAGGTTCTGGAGAAGCCCAGGATTTAGGACAAACTTTAGAAATAGGAATAAATGAATCTACAACTGCTTCGGCAGAACAAATACAAGAAACACAATCTATAGAATCTGTTGGAACAGTTTATACAGAAACGGCTGATAGAGCAGAAAAAATTCTTCCCAACGTAGCTCCTGAGAAACAATATGAATTTGCTGTGAGTTTTATTAAAGTAGGAGATTATGAGACAGCAGAGCTAGCTTTAAGAGAGTTTGTAGATAATAATTCAGAACATGATCTAGCAGGTAATGCTCAATACTGGTATGGAGAAACTTTTAGAGTTAGACAGCTTTATCAAGATGCTGCGACTGCTTACTTAAATGGTTACCAAAAATATCCAAAAAGTACTAAAGCGCCCGTAAACTTGCTAAAGCTTGGCGTGATGCTAGTTCAAATTGGAGAAAAAGAACAGGGCTGCACTATGATTTTAGGCGTAAAAGATCAATATCCAAAAGCAAATCAATCTGTTATTCAAAAAGCTGAGTATGAAAAGAAAAAATTTAACTGTAAAGCGAAAAGTTAAAAAAAAACTATTACAATTAAAAGATCCTAAAATTCTTAATTTTTACAAAAGATTTAAAGAGACACTTAATAAGCTAGTGAAAAATAAAGATTTTGCATTAGCTGTATCAGGGGGTGCTGATAGTTTATGTCTAGCTTATTTCAGTAAAATTTATTCTGCAGAATTTGGTAATAAAATTCATATCCTAATAGTAGATCATAATCTTAGAGAGGGATCACATAAAGAGGCATTAAAAGTTAAAGAGATATTAAAAAAGAAAAAAATAAATAGTAAAATATTTATTTGGAGAGGAAAAGTCCCAAAAAATAATATTCAAAAAAATGCTAGGGATCTTAGATATTTGCTAATATCTAATTATTGTTTAAGGAAAAATATAAAATACTTAATCACCGCTCATCATGCGGACGACCAAATCGAAAATTTTTTAATAAGACTGTTTAGAGGTAGTGGTTTAACTGGATTATCATCCATGTCTTTAAACGTTAAATATAGCAATAAGTTAAAAATTATAAGACCTTTTTTAAATTTCAAAAAAAAAGATCTGATATACGTAACACTTAAATATTTCAAAACATATATTAACGATCCTTCAAATAAAGATGAAAAATTTTTGCGCGTAAGAATTAGAAAATATAGGAAACAGATGGAAAAAGAAGGACTTGATACGAAAAAAATAATTAAAACAGTTGATAATTTGTTTTCTGCGAATCAAGCTTTGAATTTTTATAAAAACAAAGCTTTATATAAACATGCTTCTTTTATATCAAAAAACAGATGTTTGATTAATAAACAGATTTTTTCTGAAGAAGCTAATGAGATTATTTTTAAATCATTTGCTGATATTTTGTCACTTGTAGCAGGAAAATATTATCCTCCACGATCTAAAAAAATAATAAATTTGATTGGTAGATTGAAAAAAGATAAATTTGTAAAATCAACTTTGGGAGGGTGTATTATAGAACAAGAAAATAATTTCATAGCAATTTCAAAAGAATTAAATCTTAGAAAAGCGCCATATCAGCCACAAAAGTAACATTTTTAATAAAATAAATGGATAAAATGACACTTGTTTAGTCAAAAATAATGCTTATCTTGAATAGAGTATGAACCTGAAAAATTTAATGATGTGGGGACTAATAGTTCTTCTTGT
>CACLHE010000058.1 GCA_902606665.1 uncultured Pelagibacteraceae bacterium | reverse complement strand
AATGAAAAAACAAATGAGAGAAATTTAAAAATTAAATTATCCATTTTTTATTATTTTTATAAAAAATTTCAGGGGCATGCAATATAAAATAAAATATTATGAAAGCAGAATTAAACAATCAATTCATTCTAAAGAATAAACACGTTACATTAAAACCTTTCGAGAAAAAAAATATTTCTGAAAGATTTTTGACATATTTAAATAATAAAAAAATAAACCAATACTTAGAGATAGGGAGAAAAAAACAGACTAAAAAATCGGCATTAAATTATTTGCATCAAATGAGAATAAAAAAATATCATTATTGGGCAATAATAGAAAATAGAAAAAAGAAATTGATAGGTACAATAACCTTAAGAAAAAAGAATAAAAATATTGCTTACCTGGGATACATGATTGGTTTAAAAAAATATCACGGATCAAAACACTCAGATAATGCATTTAGAATGGCTCTTGATTTTTCCTTTAAAAAATTAAATTTAAAAAAAATTCTAGGAGGGGCTGCAAAAGGCAATACAGGAGCCATATTTAATGTAATGAGAAACGGGTTTAAACTTACTAAAAAAAAGAAAAATTCTTTCCTTTTTTCTTTGATAAAAAAAAATTTTAAAAGGAGAATTAAATATGAAGTTTTTGAATTCAATTCCATATCATAATATTTTAGAAAAATTAGAACTAAAAAGTTATAAAACCAATAAAGAAATTAGAATTTATACTCTGTATAATTTTAATCCAATGGTTTTAAATAAATATTTAGAATTTTATTTAAAACAGAAAGGTCTAAAATCTAAAATTTTTAATAGTAATTTTGATCAGGTAGATCAAGAGCTATTAAATTATAAAAATAATTCCAAATTAAAAAAATCAGATATTTTAATCATAGGATCAGACATTAATTCTAAATTATCTTTTGATAAAAATACAATTGATTTATATTTGAATAGTTTGAAAAATACTCTCAATCAAGCTTTAAAAATAAACAATAATTCAAAAAATTTACAAATAATTTTTTGGAATTCAGCTTTTCCAAGTTCTGATTTTTTAAACACAAAAAATAAATTTAATCCTAGTGATAATAAAATAAATAAATATAATAAAAACTTATTCAATTTTTCAACTAAGTATAAAAATTTAAATATTTTTGATTTAAATAAAATTAGTAATTTAGTTGGAAATGAAAATTTATATGAACCAAAAGACTATTATACTTCTAAAATACCTTTTACTGAAAGAGGACATAACTATATATCTTTTGAACTAAGTCAAATAATAAATTCAATAACTTCAATAAGCAAAAAGTGTCTAGTCGTTGATCTAGACAATACACTGTGGGGAGGAGTGTTAGGAGAAGATGGAATTGATGGCATTAAAATAGGCGGCACTTATGATGGTGAAAAATATAAGAATTTTCAGAAGTATCTTAAGATTTTATCTGAAAATGGAATAATTTTAGCGATAAGTTCAAAAAACAACATTCAAGATGTTAAAGAATGTTTTAAAAAACATCCAGAGATGATTTTGAAATTTAAAGATTTTTCCAGTGTTCAGATAAATTGGGAGGAGAAATATCTTAACCTAAACAAAATTGCAAAAGATTTAAATATTGGCAAAGACTCAATTGTATTTTTTGATGATTCTAAATTTGAAAGAGAACAAATGAAAAAGTTGAATCCATCTATAAATATAATTGAAACACCTAAGGATCCCGAGTATTTCATTGAGGCTATAGATCACAGTGGTTTTTTTCATCAAAACTTGGGAACAAAAGAAGACAAGAAAAAAAAATATCAGTATGAAATTTTGAGAAAAGCAAATGAGTACAAATCAAAAGTAAATAATGTTGAACTTTTTTTAAAAAATTTATCTATGAAGTTAGAAATATCAAATATCAATAAATTTAATTTTGATAGATGTGTTCAGTTAACAAATAAAGTCAATCAATTTAATTTGACTACTAGAAGATATAGTAAATCAGAATTAAATTTACTTATAAAATCAAAAAAACAGATATCCTTAGTGGCAAGATTAAAAGATAAATTTGGAGATCATGGAATAACAGCATTAGTAATTTCAAAACAGAAAAAAAATAAAATTTGGGTGATTGATACATTTCTTTTATCGTGTAGAGTTCTAGGCAGAAAAGTTGAAGATTTTTTACTTAATGAAATGTTGACTAAATTAAAAAATAAGGGCATTGATTTTGTAGAGGGTATATATATCAAAACTAAAAAAAATTCTCAGTGTAAGAATTTTTTTAGAAAAAATGATTTTGCTGAAAAAAAAGGTAATAAATATTTATTAAATTTAAAAAATCTTAAAAAAAAAGAAAATAAATTTTTTAGAGTAAAATATGTACAACATTAAAGAAAAATTAGACAACTTATTTCATTTAATTTTTAAAGTACCAAAAAAAAAAATTAAAAAAAATTTAAGTTTTAAAAATGTAAAAAAATGGGATTCACTGAATCATGTTAATCTAATATTGGCAATTGAGAGCAAGTTTAAAATTAAAATTGAGCCTGAAGAAAGCATAAATTTACTGTCGTATAAAGATATATACTCTTTTTTAGAGAAAAAAATTTCTACAGCAAATAAAGTAAAATAAAATATTTTATTAAATTTCAAGTAAAAATGAATAAATTTCAAAATTTATCAAACGTTTTAGATCTAACTTTTAAAATTATTTTAGCTATTTTAATTGGATTATTTTTTTA
>CACLHE010000057.1 GCA_902606665.1 uncultured Pelagibacteraceae bacterium | reverse complement strand
TGCAGAGTATCTAGTCTACTATTCATTCCTTTATAAAAATGAGTATTTTTCTTTATTGACCCTAAATTCCTGAGAGCTAATAATTTTTTATACAAAGACCTATCATTAACTGTTATTAGTCCACCGTCTCCATATGCACCCAGGTTCTTTGCAGGGTAAAAACTATAGCATGAAGCGTCAGCATAATTATTTTTAATAATACTTTTATTATCGTTATAGAAGGCAAAATGTGATTGAGCACTATCTTCAATAATAAAAATTTTACTTCCAACTACCCTCTTAAGTTTTTTTAAATCAACTTTTTGCCCGTAAAGATTTACTGGAATAACAGCTTTTGTCTTTTTTGTTATTTTTTGTTTAATTTTATTTATATCAATTAAACCAGTCTCATTATCAATATCAGCAAGTACTAGTTTGTTATTATTAAGAAGTACTGCAAGTCCTGTAGATATATAAGTGACACCTGGTACTATAACCTCATCACTAGGTTTAATGTTCAATGACATTAAAGCTAGCACCAGGGCATCAGTACCTGACGCGCAACCAATTGAAAATTTGCTTTTAGAAATTTTTGAAAACTTTCTTTCAAAGCTAGAAACTTCTTCACCTAGTATAAAGTTCTTTTTTTTAATAACATTAAGAATTTTTGAATTTATCTTATCATGCTGTTTTTTACTTATCGGGTTGACTTCAGTAAAATTTATTTGTTTTGTCATTAACTTTTATTAATTTTTTCAAGTGTAGCAGTAATTTTCTTATTAAAATTCTTTTCAAAAAGATAATTACTGCCCTTCTTGATAGAATTATATATGTAACTAGTCATTTTAGATAAAGGCTCAGTTATGTCTATATCTGGAACTTCAAGCGTGTAACCCGACTCCCTATTTTTATTTTTATAAACTTTTATTTTATACAGCGATTCATTTTCATCACAATATAATGTAGCTTTTTGAAACTTTATTTTTATCAATCTTATTTTAGTTGGTGATATCCATGCGTTCTTTATTAAAACATTTACATTTTTCTTATACTTTAAATTTATATAAACATTATCGCACAAGCCTTTTTTTATATTTTCTTTTTTTAATGTTTTTATTGAGATTGGTTGATCATTCAATAAATAAGTAAGTATAGATATATCGTGAGTGCTGAGATCCCATATTACGTTTGTGTCTTTTCTTACAGGAGCTTGCTCACGAAAAGATTCTATTTCTAAAATTTTACCGTATTTGTTTTGATTAATGACTTTCTTAATATAATTAATTGTTCCTGAGAATAAAAAAGGATAATCTACAAAAATCATTTTTTTTTTAGATTTTGCTATTTTATTTAAATTATTCACCTGATTCAGAGATAACGACAAAGGCTTTTCTACTAAAATATGTTTCGAATTTTCCAAGGCAGTCTTTGCAATATTATAGTGTGTAGATGTTGGTGTAGATATTACAATTAAATCTATTAGTTTATTCTTAAGAATCTTCTTATAATTCGAATAACACTCTACGGAAGTAAGATTTTTTTTAGCATCATTCAAATTAATCTTTTTTTTGTCAACTATAGATAAAATATCAAAAAAAGTAGAGTTTTCAAAATTTCTTGCCAATTTTCTTCCCCAATAACCGTAACCTATAATAGAAATGTTTAGCATAATTTATCTGTTTTTATACCTATTAGTAGAAGATTCAATTAAATAAATTTTATCTTTTCTATAGATAGATTTTTTAACTTGAATTCCATTTACTATAGGCATTTGATATGGTGGAAAAATTAATGATCTTATCTTATTGTGTATCCTGAGAGTTTGCTTTCTTGTATTTATTTTAATTATTTTTTTATAATCAACACTGCTTCTTTTATAATAACTTCCTTTAGATAAAATTTGTTTTTTTTCTTTATAACTTGATTTCATTATTTTATATAAATTTTTTTTAAATAACTTAACAGAGCAGTTCATTAATTTTATATAATTGTCATAAGCAGTATCATTTAGCATAATTTTAAATTTTTTTTGATCAATAATATTTCCAGTATCAATTCCTTTGTTAATTCTATGAAGAGTAACTCCTGTATACTTTTCACCGTTAAAAATTTGTAAAAAATTGGTATGACAACCTCTGTATTTGGGTAATAGACTAAAATGATAATTAAAAAGACTTTTTGATTCAAATTTATTTACATTTATAATTTTTTCATACTCCAGTGAAAAGAAAATAAGATCTTTTATTTCATAAAGTTCATCTAATTTTACTATCTTAAATTTATTCCTAAGAGCATATTTTTTTAGCGATGGCTGCCATGTGTCTCGACCTTTATCAGTGGAATTCGGAAGAATAAATATATTTTTTTTATTAATTTTGTGTTTAGCAAGTATTTTTATAACATCTATAGAACATTGGTTTTTTCCAGCAATACATATAAACATTAATGAAAATTAATCCCAGACGTGTTTGTACTTTTTTTTAATACCAAAAGTTTTATATAATATAAAATCAGCAACTATAGAGTTATCAAAAATAGAAAAATATTTTCTTTTACCATTTTTAGATATTTTATTTATTTTGCTTATATTTCCATTTAACTTTTCTAATTGATTTAACAAATCATCAACATCTGAATAGAAACCCATCTCGTCTTGGGTAAAAAAATCTTGATAATGGGTTTTTTTGTCAATAAAGGTCATTATTCCATTAGCTATTAAAGAAGCAATTCTGTTACTTGATGCATACCTTGATGGGATTCCCCTGCTGAGGTTTAAAGCAGTCTTG
>CACLHE010000056.1 GCA_902606665.1 uncultured Pelagibacteraceae bacterium | reverse complement strand
AAGAATTTGATGAGAAAATATTGAAACTTAATAATATAAGTATAGTAGATTTAGATCATAATGAGCTCGAATCTCTTCAAATAAAAGGATTATTAAATAAAGGATTGGTTAAACCATTATATTTGGGTTAAACTATTTTTGAAAATATGAGTTTTTAGTTATAATGTTGAGTAAATATTATGAGTAACTTAATAGAAAATAAATGTATAAAAAAAGGTGTTAGGCTTACTGGTCAAAGAAAATTAGTAGCTAGGGTAATGTCGGAATCTAACGATCATCCCGATGTTGATGAGTTACATAAAAGAGTAAGCAAGATTGATTCAAAAATTAGTATTGCAACAGTTTATAGAACCGTAAAATTATTTGAAGAAGCTGGCGTAGTTGCAAAACATGATTTTAAAGGTACCAAAGCAAGATATGAGGAGGTTTCAGAAGAACATCACGATCATCTAATAGATGTTAATACAGGGGAAATAATTGAATTTGTTAATGAAGAAATTGAAAAATTACAAGGAAAAGTAGCAGAAAAACTTGGGTATAAACTCGTTGATCATAGATTAGAACTATATGGTTCAAAAATTAAAAAATAAAAAAATTGTCTAAAAAAATATTTATCAAAACTTTTGGATGTCAAATGAATGAATACGATACAAATCGTATTTATGATTTAGTTTCTAATATTAATTATTATAAGACTGATATAAAAAAAGAGGCGAATTGTGTTGTTTTAAATACTTGTCATATTCGCGAAAAAGCTACTGAAAAAGTTTACGATGAAATTGGTAGAATTAAAAAAGATTTTAAAAACGTAAAAAAACCTTTAGTCGTTATTTCTGGATGTGTAGCACAAGCCGAATCTAATGAAATGATAAAAAGAGAACCTTATATTGATATGGTGATAGGTCCACAATCTTACCATAAAATTACTGATCTAATTTTAAATTATGAAAGAAAAAAAGAAAAAATTAATGAAACCGAATTTGATGTAGTGGGGAAATTTGATGTATTAAAAGATGTTTCTAATGTGCAAAATAAAATTTCTTCTTATGTAACTATACAAGAAGGATGTGATAAATTTTGTCACTTTTGTGTTGTTCCATACACTAGAGGCCCAGAGTATTCGAGACCTTTTGAACAAATAATTAATGAAACTGAAAAATTAGTTAGCAATGGAGCTAAAGAAATAATTTTACTTGGTCAAAATGTTAATGCATATAATTATGAAAATAAGTATAAACTTTCTTCAATTATAAAAGCTTTAAATAAAATTAATAATTTAAAAAGAATTAGATTTACAACTTCTCATCCTAGCGACATGAGCAATGATTTAATTGATTGTTATAAAGATTGTGAAAAATTAATGCCATTATTACATCTTCCCATTCAAAGTGGATCTGATAAAATTCTTAAATTAATGAATAGAAAACATGGTTATAAGTATTATATTTCTGTTATTGAAAAATTAAAAAAAGCTAGAAAAGATATTAAAATATCCAGTGATTTTATTGTTGGATATCCAGGTGAAACCGAATTAGATTTTAATAGTACTCTCAATTTAATTGAAAATATAGGTTTTATTAATTCTTACTCATTTATATTTAGTCCAAGACCTGGAACACCAGCGAGCACCAAAAAACTTAATTCTAAAAAAAAAAATGAAGAAAGACTCAAGCAGCTACAAAGTGTATTAGAAAATTTTCAAAGAAATAATAATAAAAAATATTTAGAAAAAAACTGCGAAGTTTTGGTTGAAAATAAATTAGATAATCAAGAAAAATATTTTGGTAGAACACAACATATGATCCCAGTTATATTTGAAGCAGATGATTGCAAAACTGGAGATTTAGTTAATGTTAAAATTACGTCTTTTAACCAAAAAAATTTATTTGGTATTTTTAAAAATAATAATAAAGTGAAGGCAGCCTAAATATTGTGAAAGCAAAAAAAAATAATAATGAAGTTTCAATAGCTTATGAGAATGACAATTCAATAAACGTAAATGTATTCGATAATAAGTTATTAATGGGAATAGTAGGATCGTTTGATAATAATCTTAAAGAACTAGAAAGAATTAGTGGCTCAAAAATATATTTTAGAGGCAATTCAATTAAAATTAAAGGTGATAAAAATTCTAATGAAAAAGTTAGAGATGCAATTGAATACTTAATTAATCGCTTTAGATCTGATAAAAAGATAGATAAAAATGATATAATTGCATCTTTAAATAGCGACATGATAGAAGACACAAAAAATCAATCTGCTGTTCAGTCTTTGGGAGAAGTTATTAAGACACCTAAGAGATCTGTAATACCAAGATCAAAAGCTCAAAAGGAATATGTTAAATCTCTCAAAACAAATAAAATAGTAATTTCTTTGGGACCAGCAGGAACTGGCAAAACATATTTGGCAGTCGCAGTAGCACTTTCTATGCTATTGGAAAAAAAGGTTGAAAGAATAATATTATCAAGACCAGCAGTTGAAGCTGGTGAAAAGTTAGGATTTTTGCCGGGTGATATGAAAGATAAAATAGATCCTTATCTAAGACCTTTGTATGACTCACTTTATGACCTACTAGATTATGATAAAATTCAAAGAAAAATTGAATCCGGTGAGATAGAAATTGCTCCACTTGCATTCATGAGAGGACGTACGTTAAAAAATTCTTTTGCTATTTTAGATGAAGCTCAAAATGCCACCGAAACACAAATAAAAATGTTTTTAACAAGGATAGGAGAAAATTCTAAACTTGTAGTAAATGGTGATCCCTCGCAAATTGATTTACCAAATAAAAGCCAGTCTGGATTAGTAATGTCACAAAAAATATTAAAAAATATTAAAGAAATATCAGTAATAAATTTTGATCATCAAGATGTGATGAGA
>CACLHE010000055.1 GCA_902606665.1 uncultured Pelagibacteraceae bacterium | reverse complement strand
ATAATCGAAAATCTTTCGTCAAATGCATGTTTTAGATTATCTAAAATACTTCTTCTAAATATTGTTGTTATTATCCCTACATTATAATCATCAAGCAAACTTTCATATATAAACCCACTTGGAGATTTTTTGTTAATAAATAATTTTTTTTTTTCAAAACCATTTTTTGCAAGCCATAAATTTCCATAAGCCAAAGATATCTCTGGATTTTCAAATAATGGTACTTGTAATTCGAGTTTATTTTTTACCCACAAGTCATCTGTATCAATAAATGATATTAGCTCTCCATTCGTTTTTTTGATTGCTAGATTCCTAGCTTTATAAAGAGATGTATGATGATCTGCCAAAAAATATTTAAATCTATTATCTTTATAACTTTTAAATATTTCTGCACTTTTGTCATTAGATTGATTGTCCCAGAAAATTATCTCCCAGTTTTTATACGTTTGGGACAACACACTCTTTATACAATCATGTAGATAAGTCTCGCCATTAAAACAGTTTATTATTATACTAACTAATGGCTGATTATTAATTTCTTTAGTCATGCTATTATTGTGTAATTGAAAAAAATTATGGTGTTTAAATTAATTAAAATTTAATTTTTTTGCTTTTAATAATTTCACTAAGTATATCTTTATCTCTTTTTGTATCCATGCACTGCCAAAAACCTTCGTGTCTAAATGCCGTTAGTTGTTTCTTTTTAGTTACTTTTTCCAAAGGTTCTCTCTCCAAAAATGTATTGTCATTTTCAATAAGTTTTAAGAATTTTGGTTCCATAACAAAAAAGCCTCCATTAATCCATCCTTCATCAAGCTTTGACTTCTCTTTAAAGTAACTCACATATTTTCCATTTAATTTTAAACCGCCAAATCTAGCTGGGGGTCTAACAGCAGTTAGAGTAACAAGCTTTTTATTTTTTTTGTGAAATTTTAATAATTTTTTTAAATTTACATCTGACAATCCATCTCCATAAGTCATCATGAATGTTTCATTCCCAATAAGCTTTCCAAGTCTTTTTAATCTTCCCCCTGTCATCGTATTTTTGCCTGTTTCTATAAGATTAATATTCCAATCAAAAAATTTTTTATTAAAAAATTTTTTTATAACCTCTCCTCTGTATCCCAAGGCAATGTAAAAATCTTTGTAGCCATATTTGGCATATTGCTTCATGATATGAAAAAGTATTGGCTTCCCTTCAATTTTAATCATGGGTTTAGGCATAGTTTTGGTATATTCTGAGAGTCTAGTTCCAAAACCACCCGCTAGTAAAATAACTTTCATTTTTTATTATTTAATTAATCTCTTCATTAAAAGTTTTTCATATTCTATTATTTGATTAAATGTAGTTTCTTCTATTTTTTTTGGATTTGTATAGTATTTTTTGTACCAATTTGCAACCAGACTTATTGTTTCCGTAAGAGTTAAAATACATCTCCATTTGAGAATATTTTTTGCTTTATTACAATTTAATTTTAATAGATTTGATTCAAAAAAACTTGCTTTACCTTTTTTTTCTATCTTCCATGAAACTTTCTTCCAAAATTTTTTCATTTTCTTAACTAAAAATATAACATTATAATTTGTTCCAAAGCTTGGTCCAAAATTAAAGGCTTCTCCATGATGTTTTTTATTTTTTTTAAGACTTGATGCTAAAAGTAAATATCCTCCTACAGACTCAAGCACATGTTGCCATGGTCTTGTTGATTTAGGATTTCTTATTATAACTTTTTTATTTTTAGACCAGGATTTAACGCAATCTGGTATTAAGCGATCTTCAGACCAATCTCCTCCACCAATAACATTTCCTGCCCTTGCAATACCAATGAAAACTTTTGTTTTTTTTAAAGGAAAAAATGAATTTATATAAGATTGAATAATTAATTCAGCAGAAGCTTTTGACGCACTATATGGATCTTTGCCACCCAAAATGTCATTTTCTTTATATCCTCTTTGAATTTCTAAATTTTTATAGCTTTTATCACTAGTAATAAGTACAGCAACACAATTTTTTCTTATTTCTCTTAAGGACTCCAAAACATTTAGCGTTCCGTTTGAGTTGGTTTCCCAGGTATAAGTAGGATTTAAGTATGATTTTTTTACTAACGCTTGGGCCGCTAGATGAAAAACATAATCTGGTTGATATTTTTTAAAAATTTTTTTTACTAACTTTAAATTTCTAATATCTACTCTTTTGTGACTGATTTTATTTTGGAGATTTATAGCCTTAAAATGTGATGGATTGGAAGGAATATCTATAGATAAACCCACTACTTTTGCTCCAGATAATACCAACCAAGAAGTTAACCAAGATCCCTTAAAACCAGTATGTCCAGTAACTAAAACTTTTTTGTTCTTAAACTGTTTTCGAAAATTAAAACTATGTGAGTTCATATTTTTTAAGTCTATCTTAAGTCTGTCTAATTGAGTAAATATAATCAGACCATTGTTTAAACCAGTCAGATTTTACATCAAAAAAATTCTTTAAAAAAAGCTTTCTTGAGCGTTGAACATTTTCTAATTTCCACCATGAATCTAATTCATGCCAATATCTATTAATATGATTTTTTGCTTCGTTAAAATTCTCAAATGCAATTTTATTTTTTTTTAAATCGTCTAAAATATCTAATGAATCTTCTGTAAGTGCCCACTGTTTACTTTTGATGATTAATATTGTTGGAATATTATAATGCATTGCTTCAGAAAATGATGTTTCTGGATATGTAGTTATAATTAATTTAGAATTCAATATTGTTTTTTTAAGGGGATTTTTATAAGAAGCTTTATCAATATATTCCGGACCGAATTTTTCTGAAAATTTTCTTTCAGCGTTAAAACCCCAGTTTTTTTTAACCCTAAACTTTATTTTTGATTTTATTTCAGGATTAAGTTCATTCACAAATTGAATTAGATCATTAAAAAAATCAATTTTATGTTCTAATGATGGAGCTATATTAAATCTACGAAGATATTTTAAACATTCAACAAAAAGGATACTGCAATGATTTCCTGGCTTTAATTTTTCTAACTTTATTATTGGCAAACTTGGGCTTAGCTTAATTTTATAATTTTCATTAGAAAGAGAATTTCCCCAAATGATCATCTTGTTGCTAATTTTTTCAAAGACATTGAAAAATACATGCATT
>CACLHE010000054.1 GCA_902606665.1 uncultured Pelagibacteraceae bacterium | reverse complement strand
CTTTTTTTTTAATGATAATTAGTGCCTCTTATAAATAGGAGGTATTTATTAAAATAGATGTAAAAGATAACAACGTTGATCAGGCTCTAAAAATTCTTAAAAGAAAACTTCAAAGAGAAGGTTTTTTTAGGATTTTAAAAATTAAGAGCAATTACGAAAAACCATCCGAAAGAAAAAAGAGAGAAAAATCAGAAAATATTAAAAGAGCAAAAAAAATTCAAAGAATGAGAAATAACTTTTAATTATATTTGCCAATAAAAAACTTAAGAGATAATATTAAATATAAACTTATCGCGGGGTGGAGCAGTCTGGTAGCTCGTCAGGCTCATAACCTGAAGGTCGTAGGTTCAAATCCTACCCCCGCAACCAAGTGTTTCAATGAAAACGAAAAATTCATTTTATTCAATATGGGCCACTTTTGATAATAAAAACCAAATTTATTTGCAAAAAATAAAGAAAAAAATTAATAAAAAATTAAAAGGACCTAGCTTTCCAATTCACATCACACTTTCTTCAGGTTTTGCAGGTACAGAGAAAAATATAACTGAAAAAATGATGCCAGCTTTATTTAAATCTGGTCAATTTTATATTGATACAAATAAATATGGATACAAAAATACTTTTTTTCAATCTCTTTATGTGAGTGTAAAGAAAAATAAAGATTTAACTTCTAAAAAAAAAATTATTGATAATATATTAAACTGTAAAAAAAAAATTTTCGATCCTCATATAAGTTTGTATTATGGCCATAAGAATAACGCTATCAAAAAGAAGGTCATTTCAAAATTGCCTGAATTAAAAAAAAAAATTAAAGTAACAAATCTATGTATAGCTATTAATAATGAAAAAAAACTTAAATGGAAAATAGTAAAAAAAATTCTGATTTAATCTTTTAAAAGCTCTTTTTTTCTTCGGTAAATTTTAAATAAACCAAAAAAAGCATTGAATATTTCTTTAGTATTTACTGAACTTTCTCCTCTGATACGATTTTTAAAAATAGAAGGTGTTTCACCTACTTTATAATTATTAAAGTAAAGTTCTACAAGTATTTCGGATAATATTACAAATCCGTCCCCAATTTTTCCGCAATTCAAAATTATATGTTCAACGGATTTCCTAGAATAAATTCTGAAACCATTTGTATAATCTGTAATTGGAATTCTTAAAAGAAATTTAGTTAATTTATTAGAAAAAAAAGAAAAAATTTTTCTTCTCATGCTCCAATTTATAATTTTGCTTTCTTTCAAATATCGACTAGAAATTAATAAATCCAGTTCCCTTTTTTTAAATTCTTTTAAATTCTCATAAATTTCTTTTGGATTGTGAGATAGGTCTGCATCCATTTCTATAATGATGTCTAATTCTTTTTTCTTAACAGCAGTTTTCATGCCTTCTATTACGGCAGAACCACGTCCTAATTTTTTTCCTCTGTGTATATAGTGGATGTTTCTAAAAGTATTAACTATTTCTTCAATTTCCTTATCAGGAGAATCATCTACAATTACTATAAAAGGATCGTTTAAAACTTCTAAAATTGACTTGATCAAATTTTCTATATTTTGAGATTCTTTAAAAGCAGGAATAACTATAGCTACATTCATAAGTCGATTAGTTTATTGTAGGAAAATTATCATTTAGTTATATTACATTTATGTTACTAATAATCAAAAAATTTTATTTATTCAATTTATGTATAAAAAAGAAGAAAATTCAATTAAGAAGCTAATTTTAAAAAAAAATAAAAATTCTTCGAAATATTTTTATCCTTTACTTGAAAACGCTTTTTCCGTTCAAGATCTAATTTCTGGCATAAAAGTAATTGCCTCTGGCCAACTAACAATGTCAGAAAAAACCAGAAAATTTGAAAAAGAATTTGCAAAAAAATTAGGGGCAAAATACGCTCTTATGGTGAACTCGGGTTCCTCTGCTAATTTATTAGCTGCTTTTGCTTCATGTAATCCTATGAGAAAAAATCGTTTTAAAACTGGAGATGAGGTTTTGATACCGGCATTATGTTGGCCTACTTCTTTGTGGCCTTTGGTTCAAGCTGGATTAAAACCAATTTTTGTGGATGTAGAAAAAGAAACTTTAAATGTTGATTCAAATATTCTTTTAAAAAAAATTACAAAAAAAACAAAAGTAATCATGCTTGTTCATGTTCTTGGAGGCTCAACTGAAGTTGAAACAATAAGAAAGATAGCTAAAAAGAAAAAAATTATTTTAATAGAAGATACATGCGAGTCTCTTGGAGCTAAATATAAAAAAAAATATTTAGGTACCTTTGGTGACTTTGGAACTTATTCTTTTTATTACTCGCATCAAATAACTTCTGGGGAAGGAGGAATGATTGTAACAAATGATAAAAACGACTATGAATTGTTATATACAATGCGTGCTCATGGTTGGTCACGTGGTACAGATATAGGAAAAAAAATTGAAAAAAAATATCCTAAATTAGATCCAAGATTTGTTTTTATTAACTCTGGTTTTAATCTTAGACCAACAGATATAGCTGCCTCAATTGGAAATAATCAATTTAATAGATTAAATAAGTTCATAAAAATTAGAAATAAAAATAATTCAAAGATTAAAAATGCACTAAAAAAATCCAAAAAATGGAATAATCAATTTTCTTTTCAAAAAATAAATAGAAATGTTAAACCTAGTTTTTTTGGTTTTCCAATTTTCATAAACCAAAAGTTTAATAAAAAAAGGAAAAAATATCTTGCGTTATTAGATAGATTGGGTGTAGAGACAAGGCCAATTATAAGCGGTAATTTTTTGAACCAGCCAGCCGCAAAACTATTTAAATTTAAAAAAAAGAATAAAAAATTTCCAAAAGCACAAAAAATAGAAGATCTGGGTTTTTTTATAGGTCTTCAAGCAAAACCAATGTCAAATAAAATTTTGAATAAACTAATTAATATATTGTTTAAGATTGATACTATTTAGACTTTTCTGAGGTCAACTCTTTATTAATTTTTTCTATAAAAGTTGATATAATTTTTCTTTCTCGCTCCTCTAGTATATTTTCTTTCTTATTTGCTTTTTCTAATTCTTCTAAGATTTTATTTTTAATTTCTTCTCTATTTTCTTTATTTTTAATTTCTTTAATTTGATTTTGTAAATAATCTATTCTTTTTCCAATTGTAAATTCAAAAAGCAAATAGACAAAAAATATAGAAACCAATAGTTTTAATA
>CACLHE010000053.1 GCA_902606665.1 uncultured Pelagibacteraceae bacterium | reverse complement strand
CGCTTCTGTTTCTATTGGATCTTCTTCGTTTAAATCTTTCAAAGATAAAATATCTGGATGTCTGTATAGAGCATTATCATCAAAATTAATTTTTGCATCTAAGCATAATATTTTGCCATCTTTTGTTGAAACTAAAGGATTTATTTCAATAAGATTTGCATCCTTTTCGACCATTATTTTATAAATAGATTGCACAACATTAGAAGCTTGTTTTTGTAACTTTTCTGACAAAAGAAAAGGTTGTATTATTTTTTGAACTTTTTCTTTATTAACTTCGCTGGATAAATTCATCTTAACTGTAGTGATTTTTTTGAGGATGGTCTTTTGCTACCTTTTCTATATCTACGCCACCTTCAGAACTAGAAATAAAAGCAATTTGTGAGCTAGATCTGTCAATTAAACAAGATAAATAAAATTCTTTTTCTATATTGCATGTTTCTTCGATATATAATCTTTGTACTTTTCTTCCTTCAGCTCCTGTTTGGTGAGTAACTAATTTTTTTCCAAACAAATCTTTAGCTTGTTCCTTTAATTCTTGAATATTGTTTACTATTTTTATTCCACCGGCTTTGCCTCTTCCGCCTGCATGAATCTGAGCTTTTAATACAATTCGAGATGTGTTTAATTTTTTAAAATTTTCATCTATTTCTTCAACTGAAAATATGGCAACACCATTTGGAACAATAATTCCATATTTTTTTAAAATTTCTTTTGCTTGATGTTCGTGAATATTCATTTAATAACAATTTTTTAGTTCAAAACTATTTAGCATTTTAGATATTTTTATTTCTTTAAAACAATTTCTATCAAGATATTTAAATATGATTGAATCTTTTTGAGGATAAATTATATAAATAACCGAAATTTCATTTTTTTTAATAAGATTTATCAATAAATTTTTATAGTTTGAAAAGTATTTGTTATCTTCTAAAGGATAATCAGTTCCATCTGAAATATACCATCTGCTTGGAGAAAAAAGCTTTTCGTTTAAAATACTTGAAAAAAATGAATAATTAGTTATCACCATTTTAGTTCGATTGTCCTCTAACAAATGAATTTTGACTGCATTAATTAAATTTATTTCTTCGCTAGGTTTTTCTTTATATTTGGGAGTTATCCATTTTAATCCTGCAAATTTTTTATGAATTTCTTGACCATTTGAAGCAAGATTGAAATTCACATAATTTAATTCATGAAATTTTCGATTTTCATTAAATCTTATATGATATTTGGTTACAGCAAATAAGCAAATTAAAATTAAAATTATTGGCATAAAATTATTTGAAGCTGGCTTAAAATTATTAAAATAAATATGTGAAAATGAAAACAAAATTGGGATTAAGAAAAATATAAATGTTTGATTTCTTGTTAAAATGGTACCAATGCCTAACCATACAACAGTAAATAATAAACCATTGAAACAGGATTAATATCAAAAAGTAATAAAAATAATTATTTTTTAAATATTTTTTATTAGAAAAAATATCTTTTAAATTTATAAAAAATAGAGGTATTAATGCGATATAAATAAATTTAAAATGTCCTATTAGACCATTAAAGGTAAATATTAAATTGTCAATTCTTTTTGCGCCTATGCTCGGGGGGTAAAAAAAATATTGATTTAAAAAAGATGTCAAACTAATTCCTTGTATTTTTCCAAAAATTAATATCGATAAAATTAATAAAATAAAACTAGAAGCTGAATATTTTATCCAATAATATTTTTTATTAACTAAAGAAAATAAAATCAAAATTAAAATGGATGATAAAACTACGTAAGAAGTTGGTACTTGTTTTGACAAAAAACCAAACACAAAAAAAATTGGTAATAAATTCCAAAATATTTTTTTCTCAGTTTTTATACCTAAAATTAAACTATATATTCCTAGTAAAGAAAAAAAAGCTGAGTGATGATCAACAAAAGGAGTCCCGCTATTGGGATAAGCGAGTATTGAAAAAAATAATGAATAAATAAAACTATAATAAATATTGAAGTTAAAATTTCTTAAAACATAAAAAGTTGCTAGTGTTAATACTAAGTTCATCAAGGATGCGTGCAGGACATAACTCTGCCAATTTACACCAAATAAAAAAAATAAGATGGCCTGAAAATAATCAATCAAAGGTCCTGAAACTACCCAATAATCTTTGAAAGGATATTCTCCTAATAAAATTCTAAAACCTGTATCAAAATGTGCGAAACTATCGACAGGAAAAATCCCTCTGTTTCCATAATATTGATTTATTAATAGAGAAAATAAAATAAGAATTGCTATTAATATTTTTGCTTGAATATTAATAGAAAAAAAATTTTTTTTCATTTATTTTTTCAAATCAGAATCGATCTTCATTGCTGTACTAAAAAGTTTTTGTACAGCTTCTATTGAAGTATCAAATTGTTTTTTTTTCTTCATCGCTGAGTTTCATTTCAACAATTTCTTCAACTCCCTTTTTACCTATTTTAACAGGCACTCCAGCATAGAGATTTTTTACACCATATTCACCGTTAAGATACGCTGCGCACGGCAAAATCTTTTTTAAATCCTTGATATAAGATTCTGCCATCTCAACTCCTGAAGCTGCAGGCGCATAAAAAGCTGAGCCTTTTTCAAGATACTTAATTATTTCAGCTCCACCCTTTCTTGTTCTTTCGATTATAGATTCCAGTTTTTCTTTTTTTATTACCTGTTTCAATGGTTTATTATTTACTGTTGTATGGTTAGGCATTGGTACCATTGTATCTCCGTGACCACCTAAAACTAAGCTTTTTATATTTTTCACAGGTACTTTAAGTTCTTGTGAGAGAAAGTACCTGAATCTTGAAGAATCTAAAATACCAGCCATTCCTACAACTTTATTTGTGGGCAAGCCTGAATATTTTTGAAATGCCATTACGATAACATCGAGTGGATTTGTAATACATATTACAAATGCATTAGGTGAATTCTTTTTTATTCCTTCAGCAACTTGTTTTATAATTTTTAAATTTATTTCTAATAAATCATCTCTGGACATTCCAGGTTTTCTTGGAACGCCAGCAGTAATAATTATTACATCAGAATTTTTAATATCATCATAATTGTTAGTTCCCTTAAGATTAACATCAAACCCATCTACAGATGTCGATTGTGCAATATCTAAAGCTTTACCTTTTGCAATTCCTTCTGCCACATCAAAAAGAACTATATCCGCAATCTCTTTAATGCTAAGAAGATGAGCTAACGTGCCGCCTATTTGACCAGCTCCTATTAGAGAAATTTTCTTTTTCATAAAATTTATTTTAATGTTGGCATTACAAAATCAGGATCTGAAGTTAGTCCACTAGGCCATTTAGAC
>CACLHE010000052.1 GCA_902606665.1 uncultured Pelagibacteraceae bacterium | reverse complement strand
GATAAAAGGGGATTTAAAAAAACATAACATACTAAAATGAAAAAAATATTTATAATTCTAATTTGTTTATTAATTGCAAACACTGCATTTGCGGGATTTAGATCCCCATTAAAAGTAATGAAGCAAAAATATGGAATTCATAAAGATGCTGAGTTGATAAAAATTCAATCATATTATGCGGATGATTATTTGGAAATAAAAGAAGGGCGATATAAAAATCGTCCAGTCAAGGTGGATGCGTTAATTCATTATCCCAAGGGTGAAGGTCCGTTCCCAGTTTTAATAATAACTCATTCAAGCGCTGGGCCTGCTGAATTTAAGGATAAATGGTATAAATATTTTAGATCTCAACTAAAGCCATTGTTAAAAATGGGAATAGCGGTAATGTACTTAGATAATTTTTCTGGAAGAAGTGTAATAAATACATACGCAAGTCAGCAACATGCAACACATTGGTCAACTTATATTGATGCATTTATGGCGCTTGAACATTTATCAAAAGATCCAAAAATTAATATAAAAAAAGTTGGTATTTCTGGTTATTCACGAGGTGGGATGATTTCACTTATGATTTCTGAAAAAAGATTAAGAGATGCAATTGTGAGTAAAGATTTATATTTTGCTGCCGCACAACCTAGATCTCCAGATTGTTGGAGTATAGGAATGTTTAGAAATCCTCAGCCGGTAAAAGAAACTAAAACCTGGATGGTTCTAGGTGGTAAGGATGACTATACACTAGCAGAACACTGTGTAACCCAAGGCGAAAAAATTAAAGCAAATGGAGGAGATATAGAAATAACAGTTAAAAAAGGATGGGGTCATGGGTTCCTTGGTAATTGGAAAGCTTCATATCAGGAAGAACCACAAACCTTTTATAATTGTCCACCCTACTATACAGAAGATGATGGAAGCTGGAACAAGGAACAGATGGATCTTATGATAAAACATGGTGAAGTTAAATCTGAAGAAGAATTTCATAAACTTTTCAAAGAAGATAAAAGATTATTTCTTGTAAAAAACTGGGATGCTTACTATGCCGAAAAATGTATTGGTACAGGTGCTCACGAAGGTGGAAATAAATGGGGAGCGTTCAGAAAGGATTACTTTAAGTTTTGGAAAGAAAATCTACTCTAAAATTTTAACGGTTTACCATTAGCTTTTTCGATAAGTTTACCGTCCCAAACAATTGCTTTTCCATTCACAATCGTTCCTAAAGGAAAACCTTTTACTTCATAACCATCAAATGGTGTCCAGCCACATTTACTTGCAATCCAATCGTTTTTAATAACTTTTTTCATATTCATATCCACGATGGTTAAATCAGCGTCATATCCTTCTTTGATGTAACCTTTGTTTTTTATTCCAAAAATTCTTACTGGGTTTTCACAAACTAATTTTATGAATTGGTTTAAAGTTAACCTATTATTGTTTATATGATTCAGCATAAGCGGAACAAGCGTTTGAACTCCAGGCATTCCTGATGGAGTTTGAGGATATTCTTTCTTTTTATTTTCTAAACTATGAGGAGCATGATCTGAACCTATGGTATCAACCAAACTGTCCTTTACTGCTTTCCAAAGCATATCTTGATGTTTCTTTTCTCTAATGGGAGGATTCATTTGTGCAAGAGATCCTAGTAATTTGTAACATTGTGGGGAGCTTATCGTTAAATGTTGTGGCGTAATTTCAAAACTAACATTCCCTTTATACCTTGATAAAAATTCTACTTCTTCTTTTGTTGTGATATGCAAAACATGAATTTTTTTATTATACCGCTCTGCAATCTTTACCACTCTTCTAGTTGAAGACATTGCGCATTCTTCATTTCTCCATATTGGATGAGAGCTTACATCACCTTTTTTAATAAATTTTTTTCTAATATTTAAAATATCTTCATCCTCTGAATGAATAGCAATAATTTTAGAACTGTTTGAGATAACTTTTTCTATATCTTTTTCATCCTTGACCAAAAGATTTCCTGTAGATGATCCTGCAAATAATTTTACTCCACAACATCCCTCCAGCTTATCTACCTTTTTTAAATCTTCCATATTTTGTGGAGTTGCACCAAAATAAAATGCGTAATTAGAAAACATTCTATTTTTAGCTAGGCTAAGTTTTTTATTAAATTCAGTTTGATTTGATGTAGGTGGATTCGTGTTGGGCATTTCAAAAACAGAGGTTACTCCACCCAAAACAGCAGCTCTGCTTCCTGATTCTAAATCTTCCACGTCAGTAGATCCAGGTTCTCTAAAATGCACTTGTGTATCTATAATTCCAGGTAAAATTGTAAGATTATTTGCCTCCAAAACTTTTTCATTTGAGGTATTTTCTATTTTACCAATACTTTTTATAATTCCGTTGGAAATACCTATGTCTATGGTTTTTAATTGACCATCAATAAAACATTTGCCATTTTTTAAAATAAGATCAAAAGTAGCAGGCATTCTTGATGTATTTAATATATTATAGATTCAAAATTTGCAAATATGGAAAAAAATGAAGTTATAATTCTTGAAGATCGAGGATTTATACAAGTAAATGGGGTTGAAGCAAAAGATTTTTTGCAAAATATAGTAACTAACGATGTAGCAAAAGTTACTGACAAACTAACAGTTTTTTCATCAATATTAACTCCCCAAGGTAAATATTTATTTGATTTTTTTATAACAAAGATAAAAGATATTTATCTTCTTGAATGTGAAAAAAAATCTACGTTAGAGATTATAAAAGTCCTAAATTATTATAAATTAAGGTCAAAAGTTGATTTTATTGATTTAAGTGAAAAATATGTTGCTGCAGTAATATCTTTAGAAAAGTTTAAAGAAATTGAAAATTCAGACATCTCAATAGGTAAAAGAATAAATTATCGAGATGATCCAATTTATGTTGATCCAAGAAATATTAATTTAGGTGCAAAAATTATATCAAAACTTGAAAACATACATCTTACCATTAAAAAATTGAACTTAACCATGGGTGATAAAAAAAAATATTATAATAAAAGCTTTCAGTTAGGAATACCTCAAATGCAATTAGATAAATTAAGAGATAAAATTTTTGGTATTGAAAATAATTTAGATGAATTAAAAGGAATTGATTTTAAAAAAGGATGTTACGTTGGACAAGAAAATACATCAAGGATTAAACTAAGAAATAAACTTAGAAGAAGAATACTGCCAGTTCAAAAAGTCGCTGGCGAAATTTCTGAAAATCAAATAATTAAATATAAAGGAAATGAAATTGGAAAAATTATGATAAGCAAGCCTTATTCGTTTGCTTTAATTAAAGTTGTGGATCCTGATTTAAATGAATTTAATAACAAAGAACTTGCTTGTGGCAATTCTAAAATTAAAATTTTAAAGCCCGATTG
>CACLHE010000051.1 GCA_902606665.1 uncultured Pelagibacteraceae bacterium | reverse complement strand
CTAAAGAAAAAGTATCTGCAGCATTTAAAATTATATTGTCGGATAAAAATGTTAAAGGCATTTTAATCAATATATTTGGAGGAATTATGAGATGTGATGTTCTGGCTCAGGGAGTTATAGAAGCTGTAAAGGAAACTAATTTAACAATACCATTGGTAGTTAGATTGGCCGGCACTAATGTAGAAAAAGGTAAAGAAATATTAAAAAAATCTAATATTAAAATTATATCAGCGACTAATTTATCAGATGCTTCAAAAAAAATTGTGGAGGCAACAAAATAAAATGTCTATTTTAATTGATAAAAATACACGAGTAATTTGCCAGGGTTTTACAGGAAAGCACGGAACATTCCATTCTGAACAAGCTATTGCGTATGGTACAAATTTAGTTGGTGGAGTCACTCCTAATAAGGGAGGACAAGTTCATTTAGGAAAACCCGTCTTTAATAATGTTGAAGAGGCTGTAAAAAAAACAAAGGCAAACGCTACTATGATTTATGTGCCAGCAAAATTTGCTGCATCTGCAATTATAGAAGCAATAGAAAATGAAATACCACTAATTGTCTGTATTACAGAAGGCATTCCTGTTTTGGATATGATTAAAGTTAAAGAAAAATTAGTTAAATCAAAGTCGCGTTTAATTGGTCCAAACTGTCCAGGAATTATAACTCCAGATCAATGCAAAATTGGTATTATGCCAGGTAACATTCATAAAAGAGGTTCCTGTGGTATAGTTTCGAGATCGGGAACATTAACTTACGAAGCTGTGGCTCAAACAAGCGAAAATGGGTTAGGACAATCAACCGTTATTGGAATTGGAGGCGATCCTATTAACGGTACAAACTTTATTGATTGTTTGGAACTTTTTTTAAAAGATCAACAAACTAAGTCAATATTATTAATAGGAGAAATTGGAGGCTCCGCAGAAGAAGAAGCGGCAGATTTTATTAAATCTTCAAAAGTTAAAAAACCTATTGTAGGTTTTATAGCAGGAATAACAGCTCCTCCAGGTAGAAGAATGGGACATGCTGGGGCAATTATCTCAGGAGGAAAAGGAAAAGCAGAGGATAAGATAGAAAAAATGAAATCTTGTGACATTATGATAGCTGATTCACCTGCTTTAATTGGTAAAACTTTATACGACAAACTTGCAAGATAGTGTTGTCAATTTTATAATAAGCTTAGTTTTTTTTTACTATTAATGGCATCAGAAAAAGATAACACAATTTTTGAAAAAACTTCCTTTTTACAAGGAGGAAACAGTCCTTTTATTGGTGAAATATATTCTGAATATTTAAAGAATCCAAAAAATATTCCTGAAAGTTGGAGGGAATTTTTTGATGGACTTAATGAAAATAAGGAGACTATAAAAAAAGAAATATTAGGTCCAAGCTGGGCTCCAGGAAAAAACAAAAAATTAAAAAATTTTTTTTTAGAAGAGCAACCAACAACAAAAGAAGATCTGGTTACAAAAGAAAATATAGTTTTGGATGAAAACTTTCAGAAAGAAACCGAACACTCAGTAAAAGCTATAGCATTAATTAGAGCATATAGAATCAGAGGCCATCTTATTGCAAATCTTGATCCTCTTGGAATGATGGAAAGAAAATATCTTGAAGATCTACATCCAGCTGATCATGGTTTTAAAAAAGAAGACTATAATAAAAAAATTTATATAGGCGCATATATGGATAAAGGATATGCAACTATTAATGAAATTCTTTCATTTTTTAGAAAAACATATTGTTCAACTATTGGAGTGGAGTATATGCATATTTCAGATCCAATTGAAAAAGTATGGTTTAGAGAACGAATGGAAACAAAAGAAAACCAAATAAAATTTACTACTAATGGAAAAAAGGCAATATTAAACAAATTAATACAAGCTGAAGGGTTTGAAAAATTTCTAGCTGTTAAATTTGTTGGTACAAAAAGATTCGGCATAGATGGAGGTGAAGCTTTAATACCAGCTTTAGAACAATTAGTAAAAAGAGGAGGTCAACTAGGAGTTAAAGAAATTAAAATTGGTCAACCTCACAGGGGAAGATTAAATATTTTAGCAAATGTATTACAAAAATCTTATAAAAGAATGTTTAATGAATTTGCTGGAGAGTATGCTTCTTTTAGCGCCGATTCTACTGGAGATGTGAAATATCATTTAGGAGCTTCATCAAATAGAGAATTTGATGGTAATTTAGTTCACATATCCTTAGCGGATAATCCTTCACATCTTGAAGCTGTAAATCCAGTAGTTCTTGGACAAACACGTGCTAAACAATTTTTTCATAAAGATAAAAAAAGAAGACAAGTAGTTCCAATTCTGATTCATGGTGATGCTGCATTTGCTGGTCAAGGCGTTGTTGCTGAATGTTTTGCAATGTCAGGACTTCCTGGACATAATACTGGAGGAACAATACATATTATTGTTAATAATCAAATAGGATTTACCACAAGTCCAAAATTTGCAAGATCTTCTCCTTATCCATCTGATTTAGCAAAAATGGTTGATGCTCCAATTTTACATGTGAATGGTGACGATTCCGAAGCGGTAGTTCATTGCGCAAGAATCGCAATGGAATTTAGACAAAAATTTAATCGGGACGTGGTACTGGATATGATTTGCTATAGAAGATTTGGTCATAACGAAGGCGATGAACCATCTTTTACCCAACCCGTCATGTATAAAAATATTAAGCAACATGAAACAGCACTAAATATTTATGCTAATAAATTAATTAAAGAAGGAACCATTAGTAAAGAAGAATTTAATAGTATGAAAATGCAATTTAAAAATCTTCTCGAAGAGCAATTTAAAACAGCAAAAGAATATAAACCAAAATTAGAATGGTACGCAGGTGTTTGGTCAAGATACAAACCTGAAAAAGGAAAAGATAGAAGAGGAGTTACTGGCGTATCAATAGAAAAAATAAAAAAAATAGGGGAAAAAATTATAACAGTTCCAAAAGAATTTAATCTCCACCCAACCATAAAAAAAATATTTGAAAATAAAAAGAAAATGTTTCTTACAGGGAAGGGATTTGATTGGGCTACCGCTGAACAATTAGCATTCGCAACATTATTAGATGAGGGATATCCAGTTAGACTTTCCGGACAAGATTCTGGCAGAGGTACTTTTAGCCAACGCCATTCTGTTCTTAGAGATCAAAGAGATGGTACCTACTATACTCCGTTGAATAATATTTCAAAAAATCAAAAAAGATATGAAGTAATTGATAGTTTACTTTCAGAAATGGCTGTAGTTGGATTTGAATATGGATATGCATTATCAGAACCTACAACCCTAGTAGTTTGGGAAGCTCAGTTTGGTGATTTTGCAAATGGTGCACAAGTTATAATAGATCAATTTATTACCTCAGCGGAAAGAAAATGGGCTAGAGCAAATGGCTTAGTAATGTTGTTGCCCCACGGTTATGAAGGACAAGGCCCAGAACATTCATCAGCTAGATTAGAAAGATTTTTACAATTATGCGCTCAAGAAAATATTCAAGTTATGAATTGTACCACACCAGCAAATTATTTTCATGCTTTAAGAAGACAAATTCATAGAGATTTTAGAAAACCTTTAATTATTATGACCCCAAAATCTTTGTTGAGAAATAAAAGATGTACTTCAAACATAGAAGATTTCACTAAAAAAAATACATTTCATAGAGTTCTTAGTGATCATGCAGATTTTAAAAAATATGGTTTAATTCAACTTAACGAAGATAAAAAAATAAAAAAAGTGATTATATGTTCAGGAAAAATTTATTTTGACCTTCTTGAAGCTAGAGA
>CACLHE010000050.1 GCA_902606665.1 uncultured Pelagibacteraceae bacterium | reverse complement strand
CTTTCTCAGCGGATGAAGCAGAAAAATTAAAAGAACAAATGCAAGATACAATATTAGTAAGAATAGAGACATCACCTGAAGATATTAATGGAATGCATGCTGCCAAAGGTATTCTTACTGCAAGAGGAGGCATGACGAGTCATGCGGCTGTAGTTGCAAGAGGTATGGGAAAACCATGTGTCTCAGGATCAAGCGAAATCAGAGTAGATTATGAAAAAAAAGAATTTAAATCAGGAGAACATATAGTTAAGGAAGGTGATGTAATTACTATAGATGGAGGCAGCGGAAAAGTTATGCTTGGAAAAATTCCAACAGTTAAACCTGATATTTCGGGGGACTTTTCTAAAGTTATGGCCTGGGCAGACCAATACAGAAAACTTAAGGTTAGAACTAATTCAGAAACACCTACCGATACCAAGATAGCAAGAGATTTTGGAGCAGAAGGTATTGGTTTATGTAGGACAGAACATATGTTTTTTGATGAAAAGAGAATTGTTTCGGTTAGACAAATGATACTTTCAAAGACATTAGAAGACAGAAAATCAGCTTTGGCAAAAATACTTCCTTACCAAAAAAATGATTTTTTTGAAATTTTTAAAATTATGAATGGATTGCCAGTAACAGTTAGATTGCTTGATCCCCCATTGCATGAGTTCTTGCCTAAAACAGATAAAGATATAGCTGATGTAGCAAGGGAATTAAATATGTCCAACAATGATATCAAATCCAGAATAGTTGAACTTCATGAACAAAATCCAATGTTAGGTCATCGTGGGTGTAGATTAGGAATATCGTTTCCAGAAATTTACCAGATGCAATGTACGGCAATTTTTGAAGCTTTAGTTGAGTGTAAAAATAAAAAGATAAAATCAGTTATACCTGAAATAATGATACCTTTAGTTTCGACCGCTGCAGAAATTCAAATTTTAAAAAATTTAGTTAATAAAACAGCTTCTGAGGTTCAAAAAAGACATTCTGCAAAAATAAAATATTATGTAGGTACTATGATTGAGCTACCTAGAGCAGCCATAAGGGCAAAAGACATTGCAAAATATGCAGACTTTTTTAGTTTTGGAACTAACGATTTAACACAAACGACTTTTGGTATTAGCAGAGATGATTCGGGAAAATTTCT
The DNA here is from genome assembly GCA_902606665.1 of uncultured Pelagibacteraceae bacterium. Taxonomy (GTDB): domain Bacteria; phylum Pseudomonadota; class Alphaproteobacteria; order Pelagibacterales; family Pelagibacteraceae; genus AG-414-E02. Next base: position 2,676 of record CACLHE010000050.1, on the reverse strand, counting down.
TAACGATTATGTTGAAAACAAAATTTTTAATAAAGATCCTTTTGTTAGCATTGATGAAAGAGGAGTAGGTGAGTTAATCAAAATTGCCACCGAGAGAGGACGTTTAGAAAAAAAGACACTTAAATTAGGTATTTGCGGAGAGCATGGTGGTGACCCAGCAAGTATCGAATTTTGTGAAAAGGCTAAACTGAATTATGTCTCTTGTTCTCCTTATAGAGTTCCAATAGCTCGTTTAGCTGCTGCCCAAGCTTATTTAAAAAAGAAAAGATAATTAAAATTAATTTTAAGATTTTAAATTTCTAATTTAAGATTAATAGCTGGTGCACTATGAGTAATCTGTCCAATAGAAATTCTCGCAACTCCAGTTGCTGCAATTTTTCTTACGTTTTTAAGATTAACTCCACCCGAGGCTTCTGTTTCGTAAAGTCTATTTGATAATTTAACTCCTTTTCTAAGATTTTTAAAACTCATATTATCAAATAATATTCTATTGAATTTTAGGTCAATAATTTTTTTAAGTTGATTTAAATTGTCTACTTCAACAGTTATTTTTTTTCCATTTCTATTTTTTATAGCCCTTTTGACTAATGTACGAATATCTCCATCGATAGCTATATGGTTATCTTTTATTAATATTTCGTCACTAAGATTGAACCTATGATTTAATCCGCCGCCTAATTTAACACCATATTTTTGTACTGATCTCATATTTGGCGCGGTTTTCCTAGTACAACAAATCTTGCATTTTTTACCTTTAACTTTGTCCACAAATTTTCTTGTTGTTGTTGCCACTCCCGAGATAAGGCTTAAAAAATTAAGAGCAACTCGTTCACTTTTTAAAATTGCTTTAGACTTTCCATGTATTGTCGCAATAACTTTACCTTTTTTAACTTTTTTTCCATCTTTAGTTTTTGTTTTAAAAATAATTTTTTTATCTGAATATTTAAAAACCTCTTTTGCAAAATTTAATCCGCCAATTATACAAGTTTCATTAGAAATAATTTTTGCATTTATTTTCTTGTTATCCTTTATGAGTTTGGTTGTGATATCTCCAGAAGGGTTTAAATCTTCTGACATTGCTTGTTTTACAATTTTTTTTATTATCACGTTTTAATGACTACGACCTACCAAAACCATACGCTCTACAGCTCTTTGAGCTTTTTTGATAATTACTTCAGGTATAAGTATTTCATTACTTTCTTTTTCAAGACATTCTAGTATTTTTGGAAGACTAATTGTTTTCATATAAGGACATAAATTACATGGCCTAATAAATTGAACATTTGGATTATCCACTTGAACATTATCGCTCATAGAACATTCTGTAACCAACATAACTTTTTTTGGCTGATTGTTTTTAACATATCTGCTCATTCCCGAAGTAGACCCTGTAAAATCTGAAGCAGCAATAACTTCCGGTGGACACTCAGGATGAGTTAAAACTTTAATTCCAGGATTTTGTTTTTTAATATCTATAATTTCTTGTGAACTAAATTTTTCATGTACAATACAAGTTCCAATCCAAGATATTATTTGAACCTTTGTTTTTGATTGTACGTACTTTGCCATATATTGGTCTGGTAAAAAAATAACTTTATCTGATCCAAGAGATTCAACAACTTTTATTGCATTAGCTGATGTGCAGCAAATATCTGACTCAGCTTTAACTTCTGCAGAAGTATTTACATAAGTGACAACCGGCACACCTGGGTATTTCTCCTTAAGCATTCTCACATCTTTACCAGTAATGGATGATGCTAAAGAACACCCAGCTCCCATATCAGGTAATAAAACTTTTTTATTAGGATTCATCAGTTTTGCAGTTTCAGCCATAAAATGAACTCCGCACAAAACAATAATATCTGCATCTGTTTTTTCTGCTTCAACAGCAAGTGCTAAAGAGTCAGCCGCAATATCAGCGACAGCATGAAAAATTTCGGGTGTTTGATAATTATGAGCTAATATAACCGCATTTTTTTCTTTTTTAAGTTTATTAATTTTATGAATTAAAGGAGCGTGAAATGCCCATTCAATTTTTGGAATAACTTTAGAAACTTTTTCGTAAATTGGATCAGTTTCTTTTTTTATTTGCTCATTTATTTCCATAATTAAAATCTACCAACTTGAACAAAGCTTGTCATTAATTTATTCTGACGCACTAAAGCGGTTATGCTGGAATTGGTAGACAGGCTTGGTTGAGGGCCAAGTGGGGTTTCCCAGTGAGAGTTCGAGTCTCTCTAACCGCACCAGATAAAATGACATATTTAATATTAGGTTTTATAACAGGACTTAGTTTAATTTTAGCAATTGGAGCTCAAAATTTATTTGTTATAGAACAAGGTCTTAAAAAAGAATTTATTTTTATCGTATGCTTAATTTGTGCATTATCTGATTTTTTATTAATTTTTTTTGGAATTTTCATATTTAATTATTTTCAATATTTTTTTACTCCATTAATTGAACTAATATTAAACATATTACTTTTAATTTTTCTATTGAACTTTATAAGGATAAAAATTCGTAGTGAGATATATAAGTTAAATTTACGTATTAAAAAAAACAAGTATTCATTGCCAATAGTTATTTCTAAAACATTAGGTTTTACTTATCTTAATCCACATGTTTATTCTGATACCGTATTTTTTTTAGGGAATTTTTCTAAAGATTTTGCACTTA
>CACLHE010000049.1 GCA_902606665.1 uncultured Pelagibacteraceae bacterium | reverse complement strand
CAAATATAAATTTAGAAATTACAAATACTCATGCTTTAGGAAATATTTTATATACTGATTATATTCACCTTTTTCAAATAGCAGGCATGATTTTATTATTATCAATGATTGGAGCTATAACTCTTACTTTTAGCAAAAGAGAAAATATCAAAAGACAAAATTATTTTGATCAAATACAAAGAGAAAAATCTACATCAGTTTCTTTAGTTGATGTTGAGAGCGATAAAGGAATTAAATTAGATGATTGAAATAAGCTTGGGACACTACCTAACTTTAGCAGCAATTATTTTTGCGATCGGCATATTTGGTATATTTTTAAACCGTAAAAATGTGATCATTATTTTAATGTCTATAGAACTAATGCTTTTAGCAGTAAATATTAATTTAGTATCCTTTTCCATTTATCTCCAAGATCTTGTTGGTCAAGTATTTACCATGTTTATTTTAACAGTTGCTGCAGCAGAGGCGGCTGTAGGTTTAGCTATAATAGTCATGTATTACAAAAACAAAGGCTCTATTCACGTTGAACAGATAAGTTCACTAAAAGGTTAATATGGAATATATAATTATATTTTTACCCTTATTAGGTTCTATTATTTCAGGTTTTTTTGGAAAAAAATTAGGAGATAATTTTTGCCAAATACTTACAAGTTTATTAGTTTCAATATCTGCAATATTATCTCTATTCATTTTTTATAAAGTATTAAATTCTGATTATTCAAGCAATAAACTAATATTTAGCTGGATAAGTTCTGGTGAATTTTTAGTCAACTGGTCAATAAAAATTGATCCATTAACATCAGTTATGTTGGTAGTTGTAAGTCTTATATCATCAATCATACATTTTTATTCAATTGGTTATATGTCTCATGATCCACATAAACCAAGGTTTATGGCTTATTTATCCTTGTTCACGTTTGCTATGCTTACTTTGGTTACAGCTGATAATTTCCTTCAGTTGTTTTTTGGATGGGAAGGAGTTGGGCTATGCTCCTATTTATTAATAGGATTCTGGTATAAAAAACCTGCAGCGAACGCAGCAGCTATAAAAGCATTTATAGTAAATAGAGTCGGTGATTTTGGTTTTGCAATTGGTATATTTTTAATTTTCTTTTATTACGGTACAGTTAATTACCAGGAAGTTTTTGAACAAACTTCGTTGCTATCTAATAAAGAGATTGTCCTATTAGGATTTGAATTTAACTTAATTACAGTAATCTGCCTCCTACTCTTTATAGGATCAATGGGAAAATCGGCTCAAATCTTTTTACATACTTGGCTCCCAGATGCTATGGAAGGGCCAACACCCGTTTCTGCACTAATTCATGCAGCGACAATGGTAACAGCAGGAGTGTTTTTAGTTGTAAGATGTTCACCACTATTTGAATATTCTGAAGTTGCTTTGAACATAGTAGCGGTAGTAGGAATGACCACAGCCTTTTTTGCTGCAACGGTAGCACTTGTACAAAATGATATTAAAAAAATTGTTGCTTATTCAACTTGTAGCCAATTGGGATATATGTTTTTTGCTGCTGGGGTTGGAGCTTATCATGTAGCAATGTTTCATTTATTTACACACGCTTTTTTTAAAGCATTATTATTTTTGGGAGCGGGATGTGTAATTCATTCGTTTAAAGAAGAACAGGATACTCGTGCAATGGGAGGAGTATGGAAAAGGATACCTTATACATATTCATTAATGATAATAGGTACATTGGCATTAACTGGATTTCCATTTTTATCAGGTTATTATTCAAAAGATGCTATAATTGAATTTGCATACCTAAAAGGAAATACAGTAGGTTATTTTGCAGCAGCAGTTGGAATATTTACTGCTATTTTAACAGCTATATATTCTTGGCGATTAATATTTAAAACCTTTCACGGAAAATTTAATAATAAAAAAAATACTATTTCTACAATTGAAGAATCATCTATTTCGATGCTAATACCTTGCTCTCTGTTGGCAATTGGATCTATTAGTGCAGGTATACTGTTCAAGGAATTATTTATTGGCGCTGAAACTCAATTTTGGAATAACTCAATTTTGTTTTTAAATCCATTACAACATAGCCACCCTCCGTTATGGTTATTATTATTAACTCCCATTCTGGTAATTTTAGCTATTCCTGTTGCTTTTTATTTATTTGTAAAAAACAAAGAAATTTTAGATAAATTAATTTCAAAAAACTATAAGTTCTATAATTTTTTAATAAATAAATGGTATTTTGACGATTTATATAATTTTATATTTGTTGAACCAATTAAGAAAATAGGATTATTTTTTTGGAAAAAAGGAGATATCAATATAATAGATAGATATGGTCCAGATGGCATTTCTAAATTGGTAAAGACTATTTCTAATAAAGCTATAAATTTTCAAAGTGGATACCTCTACCACTACGCTTTTGTAATGCTTATAGGTTTTTCAGTACTACTTACATACTTAATTTTATATTAAATGAATTTTCCTATATTATCAGCAATAATTTTTATACCCTTAATCGGAGCCCTTTTTATTTTTATAACTAAAGGTTCTCAAAAAAATGTAGAGAAAAATTCAAAATATGTGGCTATTTTTTCATCAATTACAAATTTTTTTCTTTCTATTTTTCTTTGGTTTTCTTTTGATAAATCAATATCAGAATTTCAGTTTGTTGAACAAAAAAATTGGATAGATGGATTCATTACTTTTCAATTAGGTATTGATGGTATTTCTATCTTATTTATATTGTTAACTACATTTATAACACCGATATGCATCTTATCCGGAATACATAGTATAAAATTTAAAATTAAAGAATTTCTAATTGCAGTTCTTGTAATGGAAACTCTAATGATTGGTGTGTTTTGTTCTCTAGACTTAGTGATATTTTATTTATTTTTTGAGGGCGGACTTATACCTATGTTCCTAATCATAGGTATATGGGGAGGACCAAAGAGAGTTTACTCAGCATTTAAGTTCTTTCTTTTTACTTTGCTTGGTTCTGTATTAATGTTGATTGCGATTATTTCTATTTATTGGATAACAGGTACGACTGATGTAATTAAATTGCTAGATACAAGAATACCTCAAGACCTTCAGTATTTACTTTGGTTAGCATTTTTCAGTTCATTTGCTGTAAAATTACCAATGTGGCCTGTGCATACTTGGCTACCAGATGCACATGTTGAGGCGCCAACTGCTGGATCTGTAATTTTGGCAGCTATACTCTTAAAAATGGCCGGTTATGGCTTTATGCGTTTTTCGCTAGGTTTATTCCCTGTAGCATCTGATTACTTTTCTCCATTAATTTTTACATTAAGTATTGTTGCAATAATTTACACTTCTTTGGTTGCTTTAATGCAGGATGATATGAAAAAATTAATTGCATATTCATCTGTTGCTCACATGGGTTTTGTTACAATTGGTATTTTTTCATTAAATAAACAAGGTTTAGAAGGAAGCATAATACAAATGCTAAGTCATGGATTGATATCAGCAGCATTATTTTTATGTGTTGGTGTTTTGTATGACCGATACCAATCTAGAATGATCTCATCATACGGTGGGCTTGTAAATATAATGCCAAGATATGCTTTTGTACTTATGATTTTTACTCTTGCTGCATTAGGATTACCAGGAACTAGCGGTTTTGTAGGAGAATTTTTAGTTTTGATTGGTATATTTCAAGTGAATATTTTTGTTGCAGTTTTAGCAAGCTTAGGAGTTATATTGGCTGCTGCCTATATGTTATGGCTATACCGAAGAGTTATTTTCGGTCGTTTGTCCAGTCCTGAAATAAAAAAAATGAGCGATCTAAATAAAACTGAAACATATATATTTGCTACTTTAGT
>CACLHE010000048.1 GCA_902606665.1 uncultured Pelagibacteraceae bacterium | reverse complement strand
TTCAAAAAAATGGTCAGTCAATACAAGAAGTTTTACAAAAAGCAATATTTAGATTTTCAAATGAAAATGTGACAGTTATAGGCGCTGGCAGAACAGATTCCGGAGTGCATGCTTTAGGACAAGTAGCGCACTTTGATTTAAAAAAAAAAATAAGGAAGACAAAAATTTTACCAGCTATTAATCAAAATATTGGAAATAAACCAATTACTATTTTAAAGGTTAATAGAGTAAATAAAAAATTTCATGCAAGACATGATGCAAAAAGAAGAACGTACCAATATTTCATTATTAATAGACAATCGCCTTTGGCGCTCCAAAAAAATAAGGCTTGGCATATACGAAAAAAATTAGATTTATTATCCATGAAAAAAGGGGCCAAGTTATTATTAGGAACTCACGACTTTTCAACTTTCAGATCTTCATCATGTGGAGCAAAAACACCAATAAAAACTATGGAAAAAATATTAATAAAAAAAAGTAAAGACAAAATTACTCTACAATTTACGTCTAGGTCTTTTTTACAACAACAGGTTAGATCAATGGTTGGATGTTTAAAATATTTAGGAGAATCAAAATGGGATTTAAAAGACTTTATAAAATCATTTAAATCAAAAAATCGAATTAAATGCGCTCCCCCAGCACCCGCTTGTGGTCTTTACTTAACAAATATTGAATATTAGTTTTCCAATAAAGATTTAACGTGGTAATCAACGCTTTCTTTAAGAGCATTAAGATCGTACCCTCCTTCCAAAATAGATACGACTTTTCCATCACAAAGCTTTTTAGCCATTATTAATATTCTATTAGTGAGAGTGTAATAATCTTTAGATTCCAAATTAATTTGGGCAAGAGGATCATCTTTGTGGGCATCAAATCCTGCTGATAGTAAAATAAATTCGGGATTAAATGTTTTAAGTTTTTTAAAAATGCTTTCATAGGCGTTTAAAAATTCATGAGGTTGGGTTCCGGCACTTAAAGGTACATTTAATATATTATTTTTATTACCTTTTTCATTTGCTGCGCCAGAGCCAGGATAATAGGGATATTGATGAGAAGAAATATATAGAACTTTTTCGTTATCATAGAAGATATCTTGCGTTCCGTTTCCATGATGAACATCAAAATCAATAATAGCTACCTTTTTTAATTTGTACTTTTCTAACAAATAATAAGCACCAACAGCCACATTATTATAAACACAAAAACCCATGGCCTTTTGTTTTTCTGCATGATGACCAGGGGGTCTTACAGCGCAAAAAGCATTATTAAAATCTTTTTTCATCACACCATCGATGGCAGTTAAAATTGAACCCACGGCATCTTTTGTAGCATCTTTACTTCCAGGCGACACAATAGTATCCCCGTCTAAAAAATTTAAACCTTGCTTAGGAAAAGATTCAGTTACGTTATTCAGGTAGTTTTTATCATGAGCATACTCTAAATATTTAAGATCAAATTTTGCGGGTTTCTTCCAAATTAAATTTTTTAATTTTACTTTTTTTAAGTGATCTATAACTACAGTCACACGGTCCGCTCTTTCAGGATGTCCTTGACCTGTGTCATGATTTAAATAGGTATTAGTTGTTATTATTCCTGTCTTCATAGATTATTTCCATAAATAATTTTAAAATCTTCTTTTTCTGTACAAAAGTAGTGTAGCCAAATAGAAATGTAAGTGTAAATAGCAATTATAAACATTGATTGTGATCCTGTTGCAACCGCAAAACTAAAAGGAATTCCTATTGCAAAAATATACATTGCGTTTGGAGTCCATTTAAAAATACCTCTTCTTTCAAAAGGCACATCCTTATATTTAGAATCAAAATGATCTGCACCCGCAGCACGCAGAAATCCAAAATATTTCTTAACCGAATACATTGTATAGGCTCCAGGAATAAAAATAATAACAGCTAAGGACCAAGCAAACCATCCTGGGGCATACAAGGAGCCAAAATCTAAAAAGCATAGAACAATCGCAGAAAGTCTAGAAATAATTAAAATAAAAAAAATTATTACATATCCTTTAAATCCGATCGTTTTGCTGATTGATTTCCAGCATAATTCCGATCTCCAGCATATCCAAACATAAGCCTGATGAATTAATGGTATAGACATCGCAATAATAAACCATGCAAAAGTGCTTAAACCTAAAAATACATTTGTATTATTTTTAAGATCAGCAAATAGCAAACCAACATAGAACAAAATAATCGTTCCACCTAAGTGCCAAATCTGATTTTTAAAGAAAAAATTTAATTTATTATGAACCATTACTTAAAATAATTTTCTAATATATTTAGATATATATTAGTTAATTTTTTTAAGTCTGACAAAGGAACAGATTCATCAATTTTATGCATGGTTTTTCCGACCAAACCAAATTCTAAACAAGGTGCAATTTTTCTAATAAATCTTGCGTCAGATGTTCCACCCGTTGTAGATAATTTTGGTTTAATTCTAGTAACTTTTTTAATCGTATTTTGAATCATATAGGTTGTCTTATTTGGTTTAGTTAAAAAAGCTTCACCAGACACTTCATATTTTACATTAAATCTACACTTATTTTTTTTAGTAATTGATTTAAATATGGAGTTTAATTTTCTTTTTAATGAACTGGATGAATGTTTGTTATTAAATCTAATATTAAACACAGCGCTAACCGATCCTGGGATCACATTATCTGCATGATTATCTATATTAATTTTTGTTATCTCCAGATTTGATGGTTGAAAACTTTTTGTACCTCTATCAAATTTTATTTCTTTTATTTTTTTTAAAATTTTAACCATTATATTTGATGGGTTGTTTGCTCTATGAGGATAAGCCACGTGACCTTGCGTACCAATTACAGTTAATCGTCCGGTTATACTTCCTCTTCTTCCAATTTTGATCATTTCACCAAGTTTATTAGGATTAGTTGGCTCTCCGACTAAACAGAAATTAATTTTTTCTCTTTTCCTTTTTAAGTATTTAACTACTCTTTTCGTTCCATTAATTGCTATTCCTTCTTCATCTCCTGTAATTAACAAGCTTATAGAACCATTAAATTTTTTATTTTTTCCTTTGAATTTACTTACTGCAGCCACGAAGCAAGCAATCGAAGCTTTCATATCATTAGCTCCTCGACCAATTAATTTATTATTTTTAATTGCTGGTTTGAAAGGATTAACGCTCCAATCTTTTATATTTCCTGGAGGAACAACATCCGTATGTCCAGCATAGCAAAAGTTAGGTGATGAATTTCCTAGCTTTGCGTATAGATTTTTAATATTTTTAAAATTTATTAATTGGCATTTAAAGCCAAGAGATCTTAAATTTTTTGCTAAAATATTTATTGCTCCAGCGTCTTTTGGTGTAATGCTGGGACGACGAATCAATTCTTTTGCTAATTTTAATTCACTGATTGGCATGAGTTTTTTTAATCTCTCAATAAATCGTTAATTGAAGTTTTACTTCTTGTTTTTTCGTCTACCTTTTTTACGATAATCACACAATACAAAGACGGACCATCAGGATTATTTTTGCTAGGCATAGCTCCAGGCACCACCACAGAATAGTTCGGCACTTTTCCATAATGTATTTCACCAGTTGCTCTATCAATAATTCGCGTTGAAGCTCCTATATAAACTCCCATAGATAACACCGATCCTTTTCCAACAATAACACCTTCAGCTATTTCAGCTCTAGCTCCGATAAAACAATTATCTTCAATGATCGTCGGGTTTGCTTGCATCGGCTCTAACACCCCGCCAATTCCAGCTCCACCTGATATATGACAATTTTTACCAACTTGAGCACAAGATCCTACGGATGCCCAAGTATCAATCATACTTCCCTGATCTACGTAAGCGCCGATATTTACAAATGAAGGCATTAAGACAACATTCTTTGCAATAAATGCCCCTTTTCTTACAACACCATTCGGTACATATCTAAAACCTTCTTTAATAAATCTTTTCTCATTCCATTTATGAGTTTTACCTTCTACTTTGTCGTACCAAGCAGCGTAGGGACCTTTAGAAATTTTCATTTTATTAACCCTGAAACTTAATAAAAT
>CACLHE010000047.1 GCA_902606665.1 uncultured Pelagibacteraceae bacterium | reverse complement strand
TAAATAAAAAATATTTATGAAATTAAAAAAAATAATTTGCTGGCCACCACTGTTAGGAGGAATTGGTGCGGGAATTACTATTATAATTCTTGCCTATATAACTTTTCAATCTGTATTAGCTGGTAGTATTTATGGACTTTGGTTGACAGCTTCATTCGCTTCATCTGTTGTTGTTGTTTTTGGATACCCAGAAAATGAATTTGCTCAGCCAAAAAACGTATTATTGGGCCATCTTCTTTGTGCCTTTATAGGAATTTTATTTGTAACTTTGTTTAAAATTTCTCAAGACAGAACTATATTTTTTTTAGCTATAGGCATAGCTGTAGGTATTTCCGTTATGCTTATGATGCTATTTAAAATCTCACACCCTCCTGCTGGTGGTAATACAATTGTAGTAATGCTAGCTCAAGATTCATTTCAATTTTTATTATTTCCAATATTAGTTGGGGCAATTACTATTATAATTGGAGGTATAATTTACAATCGCTTTATTTTAAAAAAAAATTATCCTCATAAATGGATGTAGCATGAACTCAAAATATAAAACTATTAAATATAAAAAAAATATGCCTTCGAATATTGATGATTTGGTTTCAATTGAAGAGCCACTTGAAATGGTCGTTCGATATAAAAAAAAAAATGAATGGGTGGACAATTCTATCTCAATAACAATGCGAACACCTAAAAATGATGAGGACTTAATTGTTGGATTGTTATTTTGCGAAGGAATAATTCAAAAAAATTCTGAAGTAAAAAAAGTTGAATTTTTAGGTGAAAAAGTTGGAAAATTTGATTTACAAAACAAAATTAGAGCTACTCTAAGTAATGGTGAAAATCTTGATATTAAACATTTAAGAAGAAACTTTTTAACAAACTCTAGTTGTGGTGTTTGTGGAAAAACCTCAATGGACTCTTTGGAAATTATTTGCAAAACAAAAATAAATAAAGATGTCCCAAAAATTAATAATTCTTTAATAACTAAAATTCCAGATCTTTTAAGACAAAGTCAATCAGAATTTTCTAAGACGGGTGGAATACATGCTAGCGCTTTATTTAATAAAGAAGGCAAACCTTTAGCGATCAAAGAAGATGTGGGTCGTCATAATGCTTTGGATAAAGTGATAGGTCATTCCTTGAAAAATTCTCTATTTGATACAAAAAATCAATTTATAGCTTGTTCAGGACGCTTAAGTTTTGAATTAGTTCAAAAAACTCTTATGGCTAATATTGGTCTTTTAATGGGTGTGGGTGCGCCAACAAGTCTTGCAATAGATCTGGCAAAACGTTTTGATATGACATTAATTGGTTTTGTAAAATCTGATAGCTTTAATATATATTGTGGTGAAAGTAGAATTTTAAAATAAAATTATTATGTCAAGAAATATAAGTAAACTTTCGGGAAGAAAAGGTCTTAAAGAAAATCTTTTTAAACGCATGATTGATACTGCGGCCAAGAGTAAAAATGGCAAAGAAATTAAACAGTTAGCTGAAGAATATCATGTTGGAATGTCAACCATTCACGGGGCAGAAAGTTTTTATGAATTTTTAAGACCCGAACATAAAGAAAAAAAGGCTTGGATATGTAACGGCAGCGCATGCATGTGTGCAGGAACACAAGGTAAAGTTAGAGAAAAATTATCAGAAAAATTAGGAAAAGATAAAATTGGAATGATGTTTTGTTTAGGTCATTGTTATGAAACCAGTTCTTTTCATTATAATGGTCATAACTATTCAGGAAGTGATATCAATCAAATTGATGAAATTATTAAAGGTAAAAAAATAAATTCAAAAAAAATGCATTCTAAAAGTTTTGCTACAAAAACAATCTTAATGGGTGATGATTTATCGACGATTGATCAATTTAAAGATTTGGTTTCTAATGTTTTAAAAAAAGATAAAAAAGAAACTCTTAAAACTGTTACCGACTCTAATTTATGTGGCAGAGGTGGGGCGGGATTTCCAACTGGCATGAAGTGGAATTTTTGTAGTCAGCAGAAAGTTGAAAAAAAATATGTTGTCTGTAATGCTGATGAAGGAGACTCTGGTGCTTTCTCTGATAGATATCTTTTGGAAGAACAGCCGCTAAAAGTAATATTTGGAATGTTAGTTTGTGCATATATTATTGGAAGCGATGAAGGCGTTCTGTACATAAGAGGAGAATATCCAAAATCTATAGAGATAATTAATGGGGCTATCAACGAACTTAAAAAAGTAAATCTTTTAGGAAAAAATATTTTAGGCACTAACTTTTCTTGTGATATGACAATTTGTATTGGCCAAGGAGCATATATTTGTGGAGAAGAGTCTGCGCTGATAGCATCAATCGAAGGTAGAAGAGCAGAGGTTGATGTAAGACCTCCTTTCCCAGTAGTAGAAGGTTTGTATAAAAAACCTACTGTTGTAAATAATGTGGAAACGTTAGCTGCTATACCTTGTATATTAAAATTTGGTGCAAAAGCTTTTTCTTCTGTAGGAAATACTAAATCAGCTGGATCAAAGCTTGTTTGTTTGGATAGTTTATTTAAAAAACCTGGAGTTTATGAAATTGATATGGGAACCCCAATGAAAAAAATAATTCATGAGATTGGTGAAGGATTTGTCCAGCCCGTAAAAGCTCTCCAAGTTGGTGGTCCGTTAGGTGGCGTTATACCAATTAAGGAAGTGGAGAAATTGAATTTAGATTTTCAAGAATTTACTAAAGCAGGCTTTATGTTAGGGCATGGAAGTGTAGTAAGCATTCCAGAAACGTTTAGCATGGTTAAGTATATTCATCATTTATTTAAATTTTCATCAGATGAATCTTGCGGCAAATGTTTTCCTGGAAGACTGGGCTCCTATCGAGGCAAGGAAATGTTTGATCAAGCATTGAACAAATCAAACAAAATACCGATGAAACTTTTAAATGAACTGCTTGTAACCATGAAAAAAGGTTGTTTGTGCGCTCTATGTGGAGCGATTCCAGTGCCTATTAGCAACATACTAAAATATTTTACCCATGAATTTAAAGATGATATAAATCAAGGCGCTTAGGGGAGTTATGAAAAACGGTACAAACGGAAAAGATCATAAAATTGCATATATTGATGGTGTTGCACACCCAATCAAATCTGAACATACGTCTGTCTTAAAATTTGTTCGTGAGTATGTAGGAAAAGATAAAGTCCCAAGTTTATGTGATGATCCAAATTTAGCTCCTTATGGAGCATGTAGAGTCTGCTCAGTTGATGTAGCCCTGAAAAAAGATGGACTTACAAAAACAGTGGCCTCTTGCCATACTCCCGTAACTGAAGGTTCGTATATTATTACCAACAATAAAGATTTAGAAAATTTAAGAAAAAATATAGTTGAGCTGGTTCTTACTGATCATCCAATGACATGTTCAACATGTGAAGTTAATAATAATTGTGAATTACAAACGGTAGCTAACGATTTAGGTATAAACGAACACCGTTATAATAAACCAAAACAAAATAAAGGAATTCCAAAAGATACTTCGCATGCCTATATGCGAATGAATTTAGATAATTGTATTAATTGTGGACGTTGTGTAAGAGCTTGCGATGAAATTCAAGGTTCTTTTGTTTTAACAATGAGTGGAAGAGGATTTGAGTCAAAAATTACCACAGACAATGACATGTTATTTGGTGATTCATCTTGTGTATCTTGTGGTGCATGTGCTCACACATGTCCAACTGATGCCATATCAGATGTTTTTGCATCCAAATCAGCTGACTATGACGAAAAAGTTAGAACTACATGTTCTTACTGTGGAGTTGGATGTAACTTGGAAGCTTCAATAAAAGATGGAAAGGTAGTTTCTATTGATACTCCAAAAGAAACTGAAGTAAATGCAGGTCATACTTGTTTAAAAGGCAGATATGCGTTTGGTTTCTATGATCATCCTGACAGATTAAGAAATCCCTTAATAAAAAGAAATGGGAAGTTTGAAAAAGCATCTTGGGATGAAGCTTATGAATATATCAAAAACAAATTACAAAAAATAGTTAAGGAAAATGGTCCTGATGCGGTTGCTGGAATTTCTTCTGCAAGATGCACGAATGAGGAAAATTATGTTTTCCAAAAAATGATAAGAGCGGCTATAGGCACAAATAATATTG
>CACLHE010000046.1 GCA_902606665.1 uncultured Pelagibacteraceae bacterium | reverse complement strand
TAACTTCAAAAGGCGTAACAATAACCGCAACACCAGTAGAGGATAAAATGCCATCTCTTTTAGGTGTTCTGCTTTCTTGGTTTCCAATGCTTTTGCTCATCGGAGTTTGGATATTTTTTATGCGACAGATGCAAGGAGGAAAAGGTGGAGCGATGGGTTTTGGAAAATCAAAAGCAAAATTACTGTCTGAAGCCAGGGGCAAAGTTACATTTAATGATGTAGCAGGAATTGATGAAGCAAAAGAAGAAGTTGAAGAGATAATAGAATTCTTAAAAGACCCAAGAAAATTTAGAAGACTTGGAGGAAAAATTCCAAAAGGTGCACTTTTAATTGGACCTCCAGGTACAGGAAAAACTTTACTTGCAAGGGCAATAGCTGGAGAAGCTAACGTTCCTTTCTTTACAATTTCAGGTTCAGACTTTGTTGAGATGTTTGTTGGAGTAGGAGCATCAAGAGTAAGAGATATGATGGAACAAGGTAAAAAAAATGCTCCTTGTATAATTTTTATCGATGAAATAGATGCTGTAGGAAGAAGTAGAGGAGCAGGACTTGGTGGCGGAAATGATGAAAGAGAACAAACATTAAATCAATTACTCGTAGAGATGGATGGATTTGATACAAATGAAGGTGTAATAATTATTGCTGCAACAAATAGGCCGGACGTTTTGGATCCGGCTTTGCTAAGACCAGGAAGATTTGATAGACAGGTAGTAGTTCCAAATCCAGATATTGTTGGTAGAGAGGCAATTTTAAAAGTTCATATTAAAAAAATTAATATAGGGCCTGATGTAAAATTAAGAACGATTGCAAGAGGTACTCCAGGTTTTTCTGGAGCTGATTTAGCAAATTTATGCAATGAATCTGCGCTGCTAGCGGCTAGAAAAAATAAAAGAATTGTTACGATGTCAGATGTAGAAGAAGCTAAAGATAAGGTAATGATGGGAGCCGAAAGAAGATCGATGGTTATGACTGAAGATGACAAAAAATTAACAGCATACCATGAAGGAGGACATGCAATTGTTGCTCTAAATGAAGAAGCTTCTGATCCTATTCACAAAGCAACAATTATCCCTAGGGGAAGAGCTTTAGGAGTAGTTTGGACACTTCCGGAAAGAGATAAATATTCTCATACTAGAGAGTATATGAAAGCTAATATATCTAAAGCAATGGGGGGTAGAGTTGCTGAAGAAATGATTTTTGGTTACGATAAAGTAACTTCAGGAGCATCATCAGACATCCAAATGGCGACAAAGCTTGCTAAAGATATGGTTACGAAATATGGAATGAGCAATGAACTTGGACCTTTATCATATGGTGAAAATGAAGATGAAGTTTTTCTTGGAAGATCAATAGCTAGACAACAGCATATGTCAGAAGATACGGCAAAAAAGGTTGATGCTGAAGTAAAGAAAATTGTAGACTCAGGCTATCAAAGAGCAAAGAAAATTCTTACTGAAAAAATTGATGATTTACATAAATTAGCTAAGGCTTTACTTGTTTATGAAACATTAAGTGGTGAAGAAATAAAGGATCTTATATTGAAAAATATAGAACCAAAAAGAACAGCTGACGAAGATGAAAAAAATAAAGAAGATTCATCAGCTTTGGGATCGTTAGGTTTAAAACCAAAACCTGCACATTAATTCTTAATGCGAAAATATTACACAAGACCGTGTAATTTCTACTATGGAAATTTTGCTAAGAGTCTTATTAAAAAAAAGAAAGCTTTTCCTTTAGCAGGAAATCAAAAGATAGCTTTCAACCAAATAGAAATTTTTAAAAGAAAAAAAAAAGGCATTTGTGATAGTAAAATTTATGATGTTAATAAAATAAAATATTTACAAAAAGAAATAAGATCGATTGTAGTTCTAGATTTAAAAAAGATTATTTCGAAAAGAAAAAATATTTGTAATCTAAAATTTGATACTCCTAAAATTATGGGTATTTTAAATGTAACTCCTGATAGTTTTTCTGATGGAGGTTTATTTTTTAATGATGCGAAAGCATACGCTCAGGCAAATTCAATGATTAAGGATGGAGCTTCTATTATTGATGTTGGAGGAGAATCTACTAGACCAGGGTCAAAAATTGTAAAAGATGATGATGAGTGGAAAAGAGTAAAAAATACCATTTTCAAATTTAAAAAAAAATTTCCAAAAATTCCTTTATCTCTGGATACCCGCAAGTCAAGCGTGATGAAGAGAGGTATAGAAAGTGGTGTAAATATTATTAATGATGTTTCAGGATTAAATTTTGATTTTAAATCATTTAAAGTTATTAATTCCAAAAAGATCCCTTTCGTTTTGCATCATATGCAGGGAACTCCAGATACAATGCAAAAAAATCCTACCTATGAAGATGTATTATTAGATATTTTTGATTTTTTTGAAAAAAAAATTAATTTTTGTTTAAGAAATAAATATAAACGTGAATTTATAATGTTGGATCCAGGAATAGGTTTTGGAAAAAATCTAGATCACAATTTAAGAATTATGTCTAAAATTTCATTATTTCATAGTTTGGGATGTATAATATTAATAGGAACTTCAAAAAAAAGATTTATAGAACATATCGTAACAAAATTTGATACTGAAAATAGAATTGGAGGTACATTAGCATCAGTGCTGTATGGACTTTCTCAAGGAGTTCAGCTATTCAGAGTTCACAATGTTAAGGAAATAAATCAAGGAATATTAGTTTTTAACAAAATTTTAAATACAAATTAGTTCATGGGAAAAAAATATTTTGGAACAGACGGTATAAGGGGAACCGTTAATCAAGGAAATATAACTGGAGAAAAATTTTTTAAGTTTGGTCTGGCATCGGCGACTTATTTTAAAAATCAAAAAAAAGCTAAACAAGTAGCAATAATAGCTAAAGATACAAGACTATCAGGCTACACCTTGGAGCCTGCATTAGTATCAGGTTTAGTTTCTGGAGGAATGCATGTATTTACTTTGGGTCCACTGCCAACAAATGGCCTCGCGATGCTAACAAAGTCAATGAAAGCAAACATGGGAATCATGATTACTGCTTCTCATAATCCATATTACGATAATGGACTTAAATTATTTGGACCCGACGGAATGAAATTATCAGACAAGATAGAGAAAAAAATCGAAAAATTAATAGATGCTAAAAATACCAAACAACTTACAAATCCAAAAATGTTAGGCAGAGTGAAAAGACTTGAAGATGGTAATGATAGATATATCAAAATTTTAAAAAAAAATTTTCCAAGAAATTTTAATTTAAAAGGAACAAAGATAGTTTTAGATTGTGCCAATGGCGCCGGATATATAGCAGCTCCTAAATTACTAAAAAAACTTGGGGCAAAAGTTATATCAATTGGAATAACACCAAATGGTTTTAATATTAATAAAAAATGTGGATCCACCTATCCATCAAAAATAAGTTCTGCAGTAAAAAAAAACAAAGCTCATGTTGGCATTTCGTTTGATGGCGACGCAGATAGAATAATCATGTGTGATGAGAAAGGTAAAATTATTGATGGAGACCAAATCATTGCAATGCTTGCCTACAGATGGAAATTAAAAAAAATTATAAAAGGAGGTGTAATAGGTACCTTAATGTCAAATTATGGATTAGAACAGTTTTTAAAAAATCAAAAAATTAAGTTTTTTAGATCCAAGGTTGGAGACAGATATGTAAAAGAAAAAATGAGAAAATTTAATTTTAATTTAGGAGGAGAGCAATCTGGCCACATTATTCTTGGAAAATTTGCAACAACAGGCGATGGATTAATGGTTGCCTTGGAAGTTTTGTTTTCATTAAGAAAAGGAAAAAAAGCAAGTATTTTACTTAATACTTTTAGACCTTTACCTCAAATACTTGAAAACATAGTTGTAAAGGACAAAAGCATAATAAATAAGCCCAAATGCAAACAAGCAATAAAAAAAGCAAACAGAATTATGTATCGACATGGAAGATTATTAGTTAGAAAATCTGGTACCGAACCAAAGATAAGAATCATGGGAGAGTCACATGATAAAAATTTAATTTTAAAATGTATAAAAATAATTAAGAGATCAATATAAAAGTGAAAATTAAATCAAAAGTATTAATTATTGCAGGCTCTGATTCTTCTGGTGGTGCAGGAATACAAGCTGATATTAAAACAGTTACGGCACTTGGTAGCTATGCAATGACTGCTGTCACAGCAGTTACAGCACAAAACACTAAGGGTGTTAAGGGAATCATACCAATTTCAGCAAAGGATGTTCAAAATCAAATGACTGTGATTTTAAAAGATATAAGAGCAGATTCGGTAAAAATAGGAATGCTTCATAATTCGAAAATAATAAAAAACATCTATAAAATTTTAA
>CACLHE010000045.1 GCA_902606665.1 uncultured Pelagibacteraceae bacterium | reverse complement strand
GCAGAGAGGTTAAATATATTGGTAGAAAACCTGCCGCATCTCCTGCTAGTGGATATCTAAAAAAACATCTTGCACAGCAGAAAGAGATCTTGCATAAGGTACTTAGCTAGTTATGTCGAATCAAATTGTAGTTCCATCTTTAGGAGAATCGATTACAGAAGCCACTGTATCTAAGTGGCGCAAACAGGTTGGAGAAACAGTTGATACTGATGAGCCTATTGTTGAGTTAGAAACTGATAAAGTAAATGTAGAGGTTCCCTCACCATTAAGCGGAACTTTATCTTCAATCAAAGTAAAAGAAGGTGACACTGTAGAAGTTGGTGCAGTATTAGGACATGTAAACCAAGGAAAATCTGTTTCAAAAGAAACAGTTGAAACAGAGGAGGAAGTTCAATCCTATAAACCGCCCAAAGCTAAAAGAAAAAAAGATGTTCCTAAAGAAAATTTAGAAAATAAAAAAGAAGCAGCTATTCAAGAAGAGGAACCGCTGGAATTAAATAGTGAAATTAAAGAAAAAAATTCAAATGGAACTTTACTTTTAGATACTTTGGCAGATGAAAAAACTGCTGAGGTTGAAGAAGAGAGATATGTTCCACCAAAAACAAAAAAACATTTATCACCTTCAGTTAGAAAAATTGTTAAAGAAAAAAATATTGATATTTCTAGTATAGAAGGTACAGGAAAAGCCGGCAGAATTTCTAAAGGCGATTTAATTAATTTAATGGGAAATACTCCACAGCCTTCAAAAAGGAAAATTACTTATGGTCAGGAAGAAAGAGTAAAAATGACCAGATTGAGAATTACTATAGCTAAAAGATTAAAAGAAGCTCAGGATAGCGCAGCAATGCTTACCACATTTAATGAAGTAGATATGCAGAATATAATTCAAATGAGAGAAGACTACCAAGAAGATTTTAAAAAGAAATATTCTGTTAAGCTAGGATTTATGTCATTCTTTGTTAAAGCTTCAGTAGTAGCACTAAAAAATTTTCCTTCGGTAAACGCAGAAATAGACAATGATCACATTATATATAAAAACTATTACAACATTTCCATAGCTATTGGTACTGATCGAGGGTTAGTTGTTCCTGTTCTCAAAAAAGCAGATGAGTTATCTTTTGCAGATATAGAAAGAAATATTTTTTTACTTTCTGAAAAAGCTCAAAAGGGAAAAATTACAATAAACGATCTTCAAGGAGGTACATTTACGATCAGTAATGGTGGAATTTATGGCTCGATGTTATCGACTCCTATTTTAAATCCACCCCAAACAGGAATTTTGGGTATGCATAATATTGTAGACAGGCCTATAGCAAAAGATGGAAATATTGTTGTTAGACCGATCATGTATCTAGCTCTATCTTATGATCATAGAATAATTGACGGTAAAGAAGCTGTGTCTTTTTTAAAAACTATCAAAGAGTGTCTTGAAGAACCTAGAAGATTATTTTTAGATCTCTAAAAAATTAATAATGGATAATAATTTTGATGTCATAGTAGTTGGAGCAGGTCCAGGAGGATATGTCGCCGCAATAAGATCGGCTCAACTAGGACTCAAAACTGCATGCGTAGAATCAAGAAAAACATTGGGCGGAACTTGCTTAAATGTTGGGTGTATACCTTCAAAAAGCTTACTAAATGCATCAGAAATGTATCATAAGGCACAAAAAGAATTTAAAAATTTAGGAATTGAAGCCAAAGATATAAAGCTAAATTTATCAAGAATGATGACAAATAAAAATAAGTCAGTTCTTACTTTGACCAAAGGTGTAGAATTTTTATTTAAGAAAAATAAAATTTTACATTTAAAAGGTAAAGGCTCTATATTAGATAAAAGTACGATAGAAGTTACAGATGATTTGAAAAAAAAAACAACTTATAAAGCTAAAAATATAATAATTGCTACGGGTTCAGTCACAACATCTTTACCAGGAATTAAAATTGATGAAAAAATTATTGTTTCTTCAACAGGCGCTCTAACTTTTGATACACCACCAAAGAATTTAATTGTCATAGGGGGTGGCTACATTGGTTTAGAACTTTCTAGTGTTTGGCAGAGACTAGGTTCAAACGTTACAGTTATTGAATATTTAGATCATATTATTCCAGGTATGGATAAAGATATTTCAAGTGAATTTTTAAAAATTCTTAATAAACAAGGAATCAATTTTAAACTAGATACTAAAGTGACGGGAGTAAGTGTGCTTAAGGATAAAGCTGTTGTAGACTTTACTAATAATAAAACTGCGAAGAAAGAAAGAATTGAATGTGATAAAGTCCTAGTTGCAGCAGGAAGAAAATCTAATGTTAGTGATGATATAACAAAAATAGGTGTTAAACAGAATAAACAGAAAAAAATCCAAGTTAATGAAAAATTTGAAACATCAATTAAAAATATTTATGCAATTGGTGATGTGATTGATAAAGGGCCAATGTTGGCTCATAAAGCAGAAGATGAAGGAATAGCAGTAGCAGAAATAATAGCGGGGCAAGCGGGTCATGTAAATTATAATGTAATACCATCTGTAATTTATACGTCCCCTGAAGTTGCAATGGTAGGTAAAACTGAGGAAGATCTTAAAAGAGAAAATATTAAATATAAAGTTGGAAAATTTCCCTTTTTGGCAAATTCAAGAGCAAAAGTTAATAATGAGCCAGAAGGATTTGTTAAAGTAATTGCTGAAGCAAAAACAGACAAAGTCCTAGGAGTATCTATTATAAGTTCATTAGCAGGAACCATGATTGCCGAATTAGCTCTTGCGATGGAATTTGGTGCAAGTGCAGAAGATATAGCTAGAACATGTCATGCTCATCCTACTCATAGTGAGGCAGTCAAGGAAGCTGCTATGGCTGTTGATAAAAGACCAATCCATTTTTAATATTTGAAAAAAAATGATTAAAAAAGCAATGATCCTTGCAGCAGGTTTTGGTAAAAGAGTTTTACCTTTAACTAAGGATAGACCAAAACCTTTATTACAAATTGGCAAAGAAACACTTTTATCAAACACCTTAAATTTTTTACAAGATTTTGGAGTCGATGAAGTTGTAATCAATGTACATTATCTAGCAGAACACATAGTAGACTATATTAATAAAAGGAAATTTAATTTATCAATAGAAATTGTTAATGAAAAAGAAAAAATTCTAGACACAGGAGGTGGAATTTTAAATGCAATCAAATATTTTTCAGAAGAATCTTTTTTAGTTATCAATCCAGATACTATATGGACTTCAAATTATTTGAGGGAATTAAAATTGATGGAAGAAATTTTTTTAAACAACAAAAATAGTAAATGTTTTCTTCTTGTAGTAAATAAAAATAAGAGTTTTGATAAATCATTTAAAGGAGATTTTAATTTAAAAGAAAATCTATTAAATCGAGACGATAAGAACAATTTATATCATTTGTATACAGGATTGCAAATTATTAACCCAAAAATTTTTGTTGATGTAGATATGAAAGTTTTTTCAATAAATAAAATTTGGGATAAACTTATCGCAAATAAAGAATTATATGGTAAAGAAAGTAACGAAGAATTTTTTCATATAAGTACTTTAGAAATTTATAAGGATTTAATTAAAAAAAAATTTAAACATTAAATAGTATTTTTCTTGCTCTTTTAGAATCAAGATATTTATAATTTTTAACTTTAAAACTATCGCTAAATTCTATTAAAAGAGGATTTCCCGTAGGTATTTCAAGATCAACAATTTTTTCGTTTGATATGCAAAAAAGTTCTTTACACAGCGCCCTTAAAGAATTTCCATGAGCAGAAATAAAAACATTTTTTTTATCGTGTATCAAAGGTTCTATTTTCTTTTTGTAGTAAGGTACTACTCTTTCAAAAGTATCTTTTAATGATTCGCTTTCACGAATCTTATCCTTTGGAATATTTAAATAAATATTTTTTCTATATAAATGTTGATTGGACATAGGAGGAGGAGGGATATCGTAACTTCTTCTCCAAATATTAATTTGTTTGGCTCCATGTTTCTTAATCATCTGGTCCTTGTCTAGACTTGTTAGATTTCCATAATGTCTTTCATTTAATTCCCAAGCTTTAACTATTTCAGATTCTGATCTATCGAGGATGTTTAAAATAATAGTTAAACTATTGTAGGCTCTTTTTAGATAGGAACTAAAATAATAGTCAAATTCAATATTTAACTTTTTAATTAGTTCACCCGCATGTTTAGCTTCAGATTTACCTTCTTCAGTTAAATCTATATCGGCCCAACCAGTAAATCTTCTTTCTTTGTTCCACTGACTTTGACCATGTCTTATTAAAATAAGGTTACTCATTCTGTACAAAATATTATAGGTTTAATTTATAATATTCTCAATTTATGTCTAAAATAGTTAGTTTTTTAAAGTTTATTTTTCATACATCAGTAATATTATTAATTGTACTAAGCTTATTT
>CACLHE010000044.1 GCA_902606665.1 uncultured Pelagibacteraceae bacterium | reverse complement strand
CAATTTTTTTGCATAAGTTTTACTTTATCTGGCCAATTTTCTAACTTTTTTAATTCATCAAGCAAATTTTGTGAAAATTTTTTAATATTAAAAAACCATTGTGATAGTTTTTTTCTTTCAACAATTACTCCAGATCGCCAACCCTTTCCGTCAATTACTTGTTCATTTGCTAAGACAGTTTGTTCAGCAGGGTCCCAATTTACATAGGTATCTTTTTTATAAACTAAGTCTTTCTTAAATAATTCTAAAAAAAATTGTTGTTGGTGCTTATAATATTCAGGATCACAAGTAGATATTTCGCGACTCCAATCTAACGAAAGGCCAAGCAATTTTAATTGATATTTCATAGTTTCAATATTTTTTTTGGTCCAGTCTTTTGGATGGAGATTATTTTCACGTGCAGCATTTTCAGCTGGCAAACCAAATGAATCCCAACCCATTGGATGTAATACATTAAATCCTAAAAGTTTTTTATATCGGGCTAAAACATCTCCAATAGTATAATTACGAACATGACCCATATGAATTTTACCGGAAGGATATGGAAACATTTCAAGACAATAAAATTTCCTTTTTTTCTTATCTAGTATAGCAGAATCGATATTTTTTTTAGACCAAGCATCCTGCCATTTTTTTTCAATTATTTTTATATTGTAACGTTCCATGGAGAGAAAAAATAAAATTTAATAGATAGACTTTATTTTTTTAATCTCTTATTTCCCCTCTTTTAAACTTTTTTTTGTTTTTTTTATTATATTCTTTTTCAAAAAGAATCGCTTTTTTAAGGATAGCAACTTGAAGCTCTTGTTCAAGTGCAGAGGATATTTTACTTACAGAACATTTTTGCTGAATATTACAACGTTTTTTATGTACAATTATTCTAATTCCATCTGACCGTATTTCATTAGTCAAAAATCTTACTGTAATTTTAATAGATTCGTCCGAAGATGTACCTTCGTTGTACCAGTCAGTAGTAATAATTCCTCCAGAATAATCGACGTTTGCAAGTGGTAAAAAATCAAGTATTTCCAAAGTGGCTCTCCACATAGGATTAGAGCTAGCAAATTGATAACTTGTACCTCCGCCCGCACCTCCGCCCATTAATTTTTTCATAGATAAACCTTTTCCTTCTTCTAAATTTTTCTTCACTCTCTCCTTGGAATTAGGTGATACTTTTCTGGCATCGGAAGGATCGTAAATTCCGCAAGAACTCAAAAGACCTAAAACAACCAATGCGACTAAAAAGGACGATATTTTCTTTAAAAAACTCATTTACATATACTTAATACATTAAAATAGCTTTGGAAATTATTTTTAAATATGCAAAAAAGTCAATAAATAAGCCATTTTTTCATTTATAAGTAAAAGTGTTGTAATTATGCAACTAATTTATAAAATATTGATATATCAATGCCATTTGAGTTTTTTTGGGGACCTTAGAGTGGTATTTTGACGCCATTCATATGAATAACAATAAAACAAGAAGGAGTAATTTATGAATAAAGCAACGAAACTCGGAGTTTCCGCACTTTGCGGTTCTCTAGCTGCTATCTCGGCTGCTAATGCAGGCGAAATGACAGTAACGGGTGGCGTGGATATGTCATGGATTTCACTTGAAGACCAAGTTACAGGTAACCCTATAGGTATGGGTTCTAACCTAACATTTAAAGGTTCAGGAGAACTTGATAATGGTTGGGGAGTAGCTTTGACAGTGGCCATGTTAAACCAAGACGCTTACTCGAATACAAACGTTGTAGTAACAGTGCCTGCTTTGGGAGACATACGTGTTGACCAAGGTACAAGCGGTACAGGTATAGACCGTATCGATGATGTTGTTCCTACAGTTTGGGAAGAAGCTTACGGATGGGGCCTAGGAGCTGGAATTAATACAGTTGCAGGTGGATCCGCTGGTTCTACGATTGAATACACACCTAACATGCTACCAGCTGGATTAGCTGCAAGACTAGCATGGACACCTGATGCTGGTGGATCAAACGCAGGAGACAAAGCAAATTCTGTAACATATACAGCTGCTGAGTCTGGCTACGATTTGACTTTAACGGCGACAAGTGATCTGCACGGTATGGACGGATTTACTTTACATCTTGGTACTGCAAGTATTTCACAAGATGCTAACGTATCTGGCTATTCTGGAGATCGTGAAGAAAGTACTTTCGCAGCAATTTATGCTGTTGGAAGCTTCACTGTTGGTTACCAGTGGTCTGAAGAAGATCTTGGTAGATCGACTGATCCAAAAGAATATACCAACGAAGGTTATGGTATAACTTTTAACGTTAACGACGATTTATCAATCGGTTACAATCACTACGAATCAGAACAAACTAATGCCACGAACGTAACTACTGAAGCTACGTCTATTCAGATTGCATACTCAATGGGTGGTGCATCTATTAGATTAGTTGACGGTAGCGTAGACAACGCAGCATATCAAACAACTGCTGCCTACGATAAAGACGGAATGGTGTTATCTGTTTCACTAGCGTTTTAAATAGGAAGGAAAGCATAATTAAATGAATAAATTAACTAAAGTTGGTTTATCAGCATTGTGCGGATCTCTAGCTGCTGTTTCATCTGCTAACGCAGGGGAAATGACAGTAACAGGTGGCGTAGACATGTCATGGATATCGCTGGGAGGCGGTGTAGCAGATACAGGTAACCCAATCGGTATGGGTTCTAACTTAACCTTTAAAGGTTCTGGAGAACTTGATAACGGTTGGACATTTGATCTGACTGTGGCTATGTTGAACCAAGACGCGTATTCAAGCACTGCTATCAAAATCGATATGGGTGGTTTAGGTGTACTAAACCTTAACCAAGGAGATAGTGGTAATGGTATTGATGCGCTTGATGACAAGATGCCGACTGCATGGGAAGAACCATGGGGTGCGGGACTTGGTACTGGTATAGCACTAGTATCAGGGGTTGGTCCTCAAAATAACGTTCAATATAAGACACCTACAGTTGCAGGAGTTACAATAACTTTAGCAACGGCTCCAGACATGGGGTCAGCTGACAATAACGATAAAGGAGCATCATCAGACGACGGAGACACAAATGGTGCAGGATATGATGGTACGATAAACATCAATCCATCGTTTGGAACAGAAATACTTTCTGGTCTAAACATCTTTGTTGGCGGTCACATGACGGATACCTATAATGAAACTTCAGGATTAAACAATTATTACGAAGCCGTTGGCGGAGTAACATTTGACATTGGTCCTCTATCATTAGGTTACGCAACATCAGGGATCTCAACTGGTAAAACGGTAACAGCTAGCGACACAGACTGGTATAAAAACCACATGTATGGAATCGCATTTAATATAAATGATGATCTTTCCATATCATATGGTAATCACACATCTCAAGCGGGATATGTTGATACGAACATTAATGAATCAGTACACGCTGAAGTAACTGCATACCAAATAGCTTATACTATGGGTGGTGCATCAATCAGATATGCTGATTTAGAAGTAGACAATGCTTCATATCAAACAACTACCGCGTACGATAGAGACGCAAGAGTGATATCAGTATCATTAGCGTTCTAAACAAATTAAAAGAATTTAATTCTTTACAAAAACCGGCCTTTTATAGGCCGGTTTTTTTTTGAAGAGTCTTATACCACCAAAACCCTTTATATTTAGAAGTTTTAGTTTACGTATATTATTTTCGGATATTCCACCCAGAGCTAAAATATTTGTATTATTCCTTTGTGATAGAAAATTAAATCTATGTAGTCCTAAATGTGTTTTAGATTTTTCGATATAAAAAGTTGGTGATAAAAAAATTGCATTACATTTTTGTGCAACTTTTTTTTGAATTTCTTTTTGATTGTGTGCTGAACCTATTATTTTAATATTTCTTTTTTCTAAATTTGCATAGCTTTTTGTTTTATTAAATGAAGGTATATAAATCCCATTAGCTCTAAATTTAATAGCTAATTTTATGTCGTTAGAAACAAATAGCTGATTTCTACTTTTTTTGCACGCCTTAGCAATTTTTGCTAACTCTATTTCTCTTTTTTTGGCATTATAATTTCTATAAATTATACCTATATTTATGTTATTATTTTTAAATATTTTACTATCATAATGATCTAAAAAAATAAATTTTGATGGCAAGTTACTATGCATGATTCTTTACAAAAATTAAATAAAGTTAAAAATAAGGTTAATGATATAATTACACAAAAACAACTTAAAACTAAACCTGAAATTATTGTTGTCACAAAAACATTTTCAATAAATAATATTATTCCACTTATCGAAGCCGGACACAATCATTTTGGTGAAAATAAAGTCCAAGAGGCAGAAGACAAATGGTCTGATATTAAAAAAAAACATAGTAACCTTAAACTTCATATGGTTGGTAAATTACAGTCTAATAAGGCTAAAAAAGCAGTAAAAGTTTTTGATTATATTCATTCACTTGATAATGCGAAATTAGCATCTAAAATTTCTCAATATGAAAAGGAATTAGATAAAAAAATAAAATTATTTATTCAAGTTAATTTGGCTGAAGAAAATCAAAAATCAGGTATTTTGCTCAATGACCTAAGTAATTTTTATAATTTTTGCACGAAAGAATTATCACTTTCTGTTATAGGATTAATGTGTTTACCTCCAATAAATTTAAATTCTCAGGAATATTTTAAAATTTTAAAAAATACCGCTGA
>CACLHE010000043.1 GCA_902606665.1 uncultured Pelagibacteraceae bacterium | reverse complement strand
CATTAAAATAGAAACATCTGAATCCCAATTTTCAATTTGCAAATCAATATTTGAAAGAAGTTTAAAAACTGATTTCCAATCATTGTATATGGATATTAAGATTACAAATTTTTTCATTTCTTTTTGCCTACCATGCAAACACCTTGATTTTCGATTTCAAAAAAAATTCCAAAACAAATTGTTTGGAGAGATTCTGGTTCAGCTATAATTAAAAAACCTCCATCTATTTTATCAAGTGAAATAGTTTTCTTGGCTTCTAAAATATTATCCCATTTTGGTCTAGATTTAAGGTGGTAAGATAAATTCCCTCCATGCCATTCGTTGCCGGCTACAAGTCCAATCTTATTTGAAAAATTATTTTCCCATTTTTTTTGTACTATTTGTGATATTTTTTTTCCAGGATAATCTGTTCTTTTATCTCCTTGAGATATTGAAACATAAAAATAAATAGCAGGTGAAAGAATAAATAATATTATAAATACTGAAAAAAAATATTTTAATTTTTTTAAAGTAATTATTTTCTCAAAACTATAAATCAACAAGGTCCCTAGAAATAAATAAAATGGAGTCATCCACATTGTTCGTATTTTTGTACCCATAAGAAAAGAAGTTAAGAACATTAGTATTATAGGGATTATATTTATAGCAAGTAAAAAAACTAATTTTTTATCTTTATGATTTATTTTAAATTTAAATTTAAATTTAGAAATTAAAAATAAAAACATTACAAAGAAAGGCACCAGTATTCCAATCTGTTTTATTAAAAATATAAATGGATGAAAAAAATGAGATTCGATAAAGCTAGCATTTTCAATTGAAGTTCTGTGTAAAGCATATGTAATTGTAGTATAGTCATTATCTATGAGCCAAACTATATGTGGTGTAAGTATAGCAAAAAAACTAATAAGAGAAACTAAGCATTTTGAATTGAATTTTTTTTTAATTATCAAATAAATAAAAAATATATCTATTGAGATAAGTAAATAAATAAATAAATATTTTGATAAAACACCAATTGCTGCAAAAATTCCAAATAAAAACCAACTTGTAAAATCGTTTTTTTTAATTCCTTCCCAGCAAAAATAGACTGTTAATGCCCAAAATGGTAACTGACATACATTTACATTGAATTCTGGAGTGGTAAAATTATAAAAAAATATTCCTTCTAATAATAATACCGAAATTAAACTATAAATTTTATTACTGAAAAAATCTTTAGAAAATATAAATACAATAAAAAAAGCTGTTACTACAAATAATTGACTTAAAAAATAATAGGCCCAATCTTGATTGCCAAATATTTGATAAAATAATTCCACTGACCAAGCGCTGAAGGGTGGATGTTTTCCGTATCCCCAGTCTAAATTACTGCTCCAAGCCAAAGCTTCAATGGTATCCAACGGAAGATTTATGTTGGAAATGCTTGGAGCTAAGGTCCAAATAATAAGATGTACGAATAAAAAAAGTATTAAACTTTTATTAACATCAATTTTTTTAGCATTCATAACTTGAATTTATACAAGTTTATGTCTATTGACACCTACAAAAAGGCAAATATACTCACCGACCCAAAACAAATTTATTATAGTCATGATCAAGAAATATACACCAAATGAAAAAGAAAAATACATGTGTGAAAAACATAAAACATATTTTAAAAAAAGACTGCTTGATTGGAGAAATGAAATTATTGAGCTAAATAGCAAAGGTTTGTATTCAAATAACGTTGATCATGAAATTTCCTCACCAGATGTTGTTGATCAAGCTGCTTCTCAGACAGAAAAAAGTGTAGAATTAAGAACTCTCAATAGACAAATGAAACTATTGTCTAAAATAGATAAAGCTATAAAAAAAATTAAAGATAATACCTATGGCTACTGTGAAGAGACTGGAGAGCCCATAGGTCTGAAAAGATTAATAGCAAGACCTATAGCAACATTATCCATTGAAGCTCAAGAAAAACACGAAAAAAACGAAAAAATATTTGCTGACTAATTAATTAAATTTCAGGAATAATTTCTCCCTTTTTTAAACAATCATAACCTTTTATCACAGCTTCCCTTTTAGAAATTTTTTTGTACCACCTGCTTAAATTTTTAAATTTTTTTAATCCGATATCATGCCAGTCATGACGAGCGATCCAAGGAAAAGTAGCGATATCGGCAATTGAATAATCTTCACCTGCCAAAAAATTTGATTTTGATAAATGATCATCTAAATCTTTGTAAAGTCTTGTAGCAATATTAAAATATCTTTCTTCACCAAATTTACTCTTCCCAGGGTTATAATGATGAAATTGATGATGTTGGCCCAGCATCGGGCCTATGTCTCCCATTTGTGCCATTATCCATTGGTTAATAAGATTTCTGTTATCAGATTCATAAAATTTTCCACTTTGCTCCGCTAAATAAATTAGTATAGCTCCCGACTGAAAAAAACTTATTTTATTTTTGTGATCAATAATTGCTGGTATTTTACTTAATGGACTTATCTTTCTAAATTCTGGTTTAAACTGATCTCCTTTAGAAAGGTCCAGTACTGTTATTTTGTAATCAAATTTTATTTCTTCAAGCATAATAGATATTTTTCTTCCATTAGGTGTATTAGCGTAAAATAATTCAATCACTTTTTTTTACTCCTAATCTTTCCTGCATACTTTTTGATGTTGTTGTATACTCAAATCTATAAGTTTCTTTTGGTCTTGATATTTTGAAACAAGCTCTTGCTGCAAGAGCACCCTCATGAAAACCTGATAAAATTAATTTAAGTTTTCCGGGATACGAACAAATGTCTCCTATAGCAAATATACCTTTCTTGTTTGTTTGAAAATTTTCAGTGTTTACTGGAATTGTTTTCTTATCCAAATTTAATCCCCATTCAGCTATGGGGCCTAATTTCATTATTAATCCAAAAAAGCCAAGCACACAATCAGTTTTAATTTTTTCAATTTTTCCATCTTCACTTTTAATAGTTATTTCACTTACGTCCTTCTCGCCTTCTATTGTATTAATTTGAAATGGAGTTTTTATTTTTAATTTACCTTCTTTTTCAAGTTTATAAACTAAGTCAGCGCTATGCTTTGCTCCTCTAAATTCATTTCTTCTATGTACTAATACTACTTCAGAAATTTTAGATAACTCAATTGCCCAATCTAAAGCTGAATCTCCACCACCAAATATACAAACCTTTTTATTTTTAAAATAATTTTTATCTTTAACAGAATAAAAAACGCTTTTATTTTCAAATTTTTCTGCTCCTTTAATTAAAAATTTTCTAGGTTCAAAAGAACCCACCCCACCTGCTATAATAACACACGGGGCAATAAAAATTTTGTTTTTGCTAGTTGTAACTTTCCAATTGTCTTTTTCTTTCGAAATGGCCTGAACTCTTTCATTTAAATGAAAATTGGGTTTAAAAGGTTTAATTTGCTCGAGTAAGCTTTTTGTTAAACTCTCGCCTGTACATTCTGGTATAGCAGGAATATCATATATAGGTTTGTCAGGATAAAGTTCTATACATTGCCCACCAATTTTATCTAAATTGTCTACAACTTCCGCTTTGAGACCAATTATTCCTAATTGATGAACAGCGAATAAACCAACTGGACCAGCTCCAATTACCAAGGCATCTATTTTTATCATAAGTTAAATTATGCTTGCTTTGATGGCAGTTTTACGACTAAACCGTCTAAATCATCTGTTATTATAAGTTGGCAGCTCAGTCTACTAAATTTGTTTGGTTCAAATGCCATATCAAGCATATCCTGTTCAGATTCAATTTTTTTTGACAATTTATCAAACCATTTTTCGTCAACATAAACATGGCAAGTTGCACAAGCACAAGCTCCACCACAATCAGCGTCTATTCCGGGAATATTATTTTGTATAGCCCCCTCCATAACGCTTAGATCACTTGGAACCTCAACTGTGTGAGACTTTCCGCTATGTTCTATATATGTAATTTTTGGCATGTATTGAGATATCTAAATATATAGAAAATAAAATAATGCAATAGATAAAATGGTATGTTTTAATAGTTCTCTATATTTTTAGTTATGGGGACAAAATATCAAGAAATTTACCAAAGATCTATAAAGGATCCTGAAAGATTCTGGGCTGATGTTGCTAATGATATTTTTTGGTACAAAAAACCTTCTAAAATTTTAAATTCAGAAAATCCTCCGTTTTATAAGTGGTTTAAAGATGGAACTACAAACACCTGTTATAATGCTATCGATCTTCATATCAAAAATGGAAATGGAGAAAAATTAGCAATTATTTATGATAGCCCAATTACTAATTCACAAAAAAAAATTACTTATAGTCAGTTAAAAGATCAAGTAGCAATTTTTGCGGGTGTTTTAGAAAATCAAGGAATAAAAAAAGGAGATAGAGTTATAATTTATATGCCAATGATTCCTGAAGCGGTAATTGGAATGCTTGCTTGTGGAAGGATTGGAGCAGTTCATTCTGTAGTTTTCGGCGGCTTTGCTCCAAATGAGCTTGCTAGCAGAATAGATGATTCTAAAGCAAAAATTATTTTATCAGCATCATGTGGTTATGAACCAGGAAGAACAATTGAATATAAACCGCTTCTTAAAAAAGCGATTGAGCTAGCAAAACACAAACCAGAAAAATGCATAATTTATCAAAGAAAAGATTTTAAAGTTGATTTAGAAAAAAATGAAATTGATTGGAACGATGCCATAAAAAATGCAAAGCCTGTAGAGTGCGTTGAGATGAATGCTAATGACTATGCTTATATTCTTTACACATCAGGTACCACAGGTGTGCCTAAAGGAATTGTTAGAGATATTGGTGGCCATATCGTTGCACTTAAATGGACCATGAAAAATATTTATAACATTAATCCAGATGATGTGTGGTGGTCTGCAAGTGACATAGGCTGGATAGTTGGTCACTCATACATTGTTTATGCTCCACTCTTTCATGGATGTACAACAGTACTATTTGAGGGAAAACCAGTCGGTACACCTGATGCTGGGGTCTTCTGGAGAATTATTTCTGAACATAAAGTAAAATCACTTTTCACAGCCCCTACCGCATTTCGTGCAATTAAAAAAGAAGATCCGAATGGAAATTTTTTTAAAAAATATGATTTATCTAAATTTGAATCTTTATTCCTTGCCGGAGAAAGGGCTGACCCAGATACATTAAAATGGGCAGAAGGTTTATTAAAAGTTCCAGTAATTGACCACTGGTGGCAAACTGAAACAAGCTGGGCCATTAGTGCAAACTGCGCAGGAATAGAACTAGAAAAAATAAAATACGGATCGGCATGTAAACCGGTTCCAGGTTATGATGTAAAAGTATTAAAGAGTGACGGCAAGCAAGCTAAACCAAATGAGATGGGCGATGTAGTTGTTAAACTTCCACTTCCACCAGGAACTTTTCCAACACTTTGGGGTGCTGATCAAAGATATAAAGAAACTTATATGTCCAATTATCCTGGCTACTATCAAACATATGATGCAGGGCACATTGATGAAGATGGCTACGTTTGGATTATGTCCCGAACAGATGACATTATTAATGTTGCCGGTCATAGATTATCAACCGGTGCCATGGAAGAAGTTTTAGCTGAGCATCAAGATGTTGCTGAGTGTGCAGTTTTAGGAATAGCTGATAAATTAAAAGGACAATTACCTATTGGTTTATTAACGCTTAAAGCTGGTGTTACTAAAAAA
>CACLHE010000042.1 GCA_902606665.1 uncultured Pelagibacteraceae bacterium | reverse complement strand
TTTCCAGTTTGGAAATAAACTCCAGTTGGTCCGCCCGTTCCTATTGTGAAGAACTCTGCTGATTTTGCTATTGTCGCCAGTGGGGCAGACATTGCAAACATCATTAGTGCTCCTGCAATAGTGGAAATAAATTTTCTCATTTTTTTTCCCCTTTTTTTAATTATTAATAATTAAGTTTAATGTCTGTAAGGATATCAATTTTAAAATGAATCTAAAGTGAATTTGACCATTCTTTTAGTGCATTTATGCCATCGACTATATTTGGTGCATATTTTTTTAAATCAGCATTATCTAGTTTATTACTACCTAAAGTATTATTTAAAAAATTAGTTCCGTCAAAATCAGTATAGCTTAATCTTGCAATCATTTTGCTGCTATTCAACCCAAAATCGCTACCTGGTAATAATGCAACCCCAGTTTTATTTAATATGTCTTTGCACATTTCCGATGATGAAGCAAATTTGGCATTAGTAAATTCTGGAAATAAATAAAATCCACCTTGTGGTTTTGTAATATTTACTAAATTAGATTTTAAATTTTCATAAGCATAATTTCCTACAAAAGCTAGTATTTTTCTTACTGCTTTTAAATAAATTGAATGATCGCCTCGATATGCTTTTATTGCAGCAAACTGAATTGGAGCGCTAACTGAAGAAAAAGATTCGCTGCACAAAATTTTTAAACTATCTCTTAGTTCCTTTAGGGGTTCTGGTATCGCAAAAAAACCCAGTCTCCACCCACCTGCCCCGCACCATTTGCTTAATCCTGAACTAACAATGGTACGCTCGGGATAAAAATTTGATATAGATTTATATTTATCATCAAAAGTCAGATAGGAATATATCTCATCAGAAAGTATAATTAATTTATGCTTTTTAGCAACGCTAGCTATTCCTTCCAAATCTTCACAAATTGTACCTGATGGATTATTAGGTGAATTTAAAAAAAGTAGTATATTTTTTTCTTTTATACTTTTTATCTTATCTTCTAATTGCTCAGGCGTTGGAAACCAATTAGAGCTATTTTTTGTTTGTATCCAATGAACTTTATTTTTTGCAATAAAAGCTTGTGGTTGATATGAAACCCAGCTTGGTGCTGGAAGTAATATTTCTCCCTGAAAAAGAATTTGCATCAGGAACATTAGTTCTTTTGTCCCTGGACCAATCACTATATCTTCCTCACTAAAATTGTTACCATTATTTTTATTTAAATCATTAGCTATAGCGATTCTCAATTCTTCAAGCCCCTGCATTGAAAGATAAGTATTTTTTTGTGCATTATTTTTTAACTCTAAAACTATTGAATCTGGTATTGGAAAAGGTGATTGGCCAAAACCAAACTTAAAGATTTTTTTTCCATTCTTGCTTAATCTTTTTGACTCTTCGTTTATAGCAAGAGTCGCGGATGGTTTTAGTATTTTTATTTGATCTTTAATTAATTTACTCATACAATTCTTTAATATTTTTAAACTGTTCTAAACTACCTGGATTAGCTAAGGCTTCCAAGTTTTTAATTGTCTCTCCCTCTATAATTTGCTTAACAGCTAATTCCACTAGTTTACCATTCTTTGTTTTGGGAATTTCTGAAATAGAAATTATTTTTGAAGGGACGTGTCTTGGTGAAGCTTTACTTTTAATAGCTTTTTTAATTTTTTTTTTCACATCTTCAGTTAAACTATAACCTTCATTAAGTACTATGAATAATATTATTCTAATATCATTTTCCCAGGTCTGCCCGATAACGATTGACTCTTGAATTTCTGCAAATTCCTCAACTACATTATATATTTCTGCGGTCCCCAATCTAACGCCACCGGGATTCAGTGTTGTATCGGATCTGCCAAATATTATAAATCCTCCATTGTTTGTTATTTTTGCAAAATCTCCATGATGCCATACATTTTTATATTTTTCGAAATAAGCAGCCTTGTACTTTTTATCTTTATCGTCATTCCAGAATTTAACTGGCATAGAGGGGAAAGGTTTCTTGCAAACAAGTTCGCCTTTTTTGTTTTTGATTGAATTACCTTTTTCATCAAAGATATCTACATCCATACCTAAACCTCTGTTTTGTATTTCTCCTTCATAAACAGGTTGAAATAAGTTTCCTAAAACAAAACAAGATACGATGTCCGTTCCACCTGAAATAGATGACAAATGAACATTTTTTTTAACTTTGCTATAAATATAATTAAATCCTTCTTTTGATAGGGGCGAACCTGTTGAACAAATAGTTCTCAATTTTGGAAAATCATACTTTTTTCTTGGAAATACTCCCTTATTATTTATAGCATCAATATATTTAGCGCTTATTCCAAAAAGTGTAATTTCTTCTTCGTTCGCAAATTTAAATAGTAAATCATCTTCTTTGTACATTGGAAAACCATCAAATAACAAAATGGTTGCTCCTGATGAAAGTGCACCAACTAACCAATTCCACATCATCCATCCACAAGTTGTAAAATAAAATACTCTATCCCCGTCTTTTATATCAGAATGTATCTGCAATTCTTTATTATGTTGAAGTAAAACTCCACCAGTTCCATGACAAATACATTTTGGTTTACCAGTTGTACCGCTTGAATAAAGAATCATTAACGGATCATTAAAATCTGATAAAACGTATTTAATGTTATTTTTATTTTTAACATCAATTAATTCATTCCAATTAAATGTTTCTATATTTTGATTTTTATTTTTTTCAATATCAGTTCCTGGATAATTCACTATTACAACTTTTCGAATAGATGGTACCTTATTTAAAATTTCAGGTAACCTATCTATAATGTTGATTTTTTTCCCATTATAAAAATACTTATCTCCAATAAATAATATTTTAGGAGATATTTGTGAAAATCTATCTATAACACCAGCTGTTCCAAAATCAGGTGAACAGGAAGACCAAATTGCTCCTAGGACTGAAGTGCTAATATACGCAGTCACTGTTTCTGGTATATTTGGTAAATAAGCAGCTATCCTATCACCTTTTTTTACTCCATTAGATTCTAACCAGTTAGATATTTTAGAAACATTTAAATTTAAAGTTTTCCAGGTTAAATTTGTTTTATACCCATTTTCACTTTTAAATATAATTGCCGACTCTTCATTATTTTTTTTTAAAATATTTTTTGCATAATTAAGCTTGGTACCAGGAAAAAATTTATTTTTAAAAAAAATATCTGACTCTTCTAAAATAGTATTTCCTAACTGCCCTTTTATATTAGTAAAATCCCAAATAGATTTCCAAAAAATTTTAGGGTTAGCTACAGACCATTCCCAAATTTTATCAAAATCATTACCTATATTAATTTTATAATGCTGATTAATAAAATTAGAATATAATGATAAATTAGTTTTTTTTAATTTTTCTTTATCAATTTTCCAAAGATAAGTTCCCATGGTTCACTATTATGCCAAAAAAATTAGTTATTGAATCCTTTAATATTATGCTAGAATTAATTTCAAATTACTTAAAAGGAGAACTTTTATCGAGATGATTCGGTCACATTTTAATCATCTTTTGTTCCTAATGAAAATCTAAATGTAGTGTAATACAAAAAATCAGACACAATTTATGGAAAACAGTTTTAAAAAAATTACTGCGATATTAGGACCAACAAATACTGGAAAAACACATTTAGCTGTTGAAACAATGTTAACTTATGAAACCGGAATAATAGGCTTTCCACTCAGACTGTTGGCTAGAGAAATATTTGACAAATGTGTAAACAAAGTAGGAGTAGAAAAAGTTGCTCTTATTACTGGGGAAGAAAAAATAATACCCAAATCACCTAAATATTATGTTTGCACAGTGGAATCAATGCCTCAAGATTTATTAGTAGATTTTTTAGCTGTTGACGAAATACAAATGTGTGCTGATCATGAAAGAGGTCATATTTTTACCGACAGATTGTTAAATGCGCGAGGAGAAAAACTTACTATGTTTCTTGGTTCCCACTCTATAAGAAACGTAATGTCTTCTCTAATTAATAATGTTGAGTTTGTTAATAGAGAAAGATACTCAAAGTTAACATTTAGTGGCTATAAAAAAATATCTCGATTGAATCCAAAAACTGCTTTAATTGCTTTTTCTATAGATGAAGTTTATGCAATAGCAGAACTTGTAAGAAGACAAAAAGGTGGGGCGGCAGTAATTATGGGCTCCTTAAGTCCAAAAACTAGAAACTCTCAAGTAGAACTTTATCAATCAGGTGACGCTAACTTTCTAGTAGCAACTGATGCTATTGGAATGGGAATAAATATGGATATAGATAATGTGAGCTTCACCAATTTAAAAAAATTTGATGGTAAAAAGACCAGAAAGTTGAGTTTAAGTGAAATATCTCAAATAGCAGGAAGAGCGGGCAGACACATTAATAATGGTACTTTTGGCATCACTGGTGAATGCGGACAACTGTCTTCTAATGAAATCGAAAGATTAGAAAAACATAAACTTGATAATATCAAAATGCTATATTGGAGAAATTCTGAAATTAATTTTGATAGTTTAGAAAATTTAGTTGCTTCCCTAGAAAAAAAAACTGATAATAATTTTTTAAAGAGAATTCATGATTGTGAAGATGAAAAAGTTTTTAAATCTTTACTCAAAAATAATGATCTAAAAGTTGAGAACTCAAAGAGTTTTATAAAAATCCTTTGGGAATGCTGTCAAATACCAGACTTTTCTAAAAAAGCTTATGGAAATCATTTAGAGGTAGTAAAAAAAGTTTTTGAATTCTTATCTTCTAAATCTGGAAAAGTTTCAAATGATTATATGAAAACACAACTTCAAAATTTAGATAGATACGATGGTAATATTGATACTTTAGCAAACAGAATTTCGTATGTTAGAACTTGGTCCTATGTCGCGAATAAGAAAGGATGGAGCAGCAATCCAGATTATTGGATAGAAAGAACCAAATATATTGAAGATAAGTTATCAGATAAACTTCACGAAGAATTAACAAAAAGCTTTATAGACAAAAGAATTAGCATCTTATCAAGAAGTTTAAAACAAGACATTGTGCTTGGAACTGAAATTAAAAACGAAAATGAGGTTGTTATTGATGACCAATATATTGGTCGACTAAATGGAATGAAGTTAGATTTAGATCTGAAATCTGGTTCATTAAAAACTGATATTAAATCATTAAAAAAAGCAGCGAGACAAGCAATAGCTCCTGAATTAATGAGAAGAGTAAACAAAATAATAGAAAATGACACTTTCGAAATCAATGAAGATCATAAAATATATTGGATGAATAATCCTATAGCTTTTCTTTCTAAAGGAAGAGATTATCTAAATCCAAAACTTGAATTGTTAGTTGATGAAGCAATAGATATTGAATCCAAAGAAAAATTAAAAGTTTATTTAGAAAAAAAATTAAATGAGCTAATTTCAACAGACTTATCAAATCTTGTAAATTTAAGTAAAGCAAAATTTAAAAATAATTATGTACGTGCTCTTTGCTATCAATTATTTGAGAATAACGGAATAATAAAAAGGCAATTAGTTCACCAGGCAGTAAAAAATATTTCTAAGGAAGATAGGGTAGATTTAAGAAAAGAGGGTGTAAAAATAGGAAGATACCATATTTTTCTTCCAAAAATGTTAAAACCAAGTGCAGTTAATCTTAGAGTAAAACTATGGAAATTATATTTTCCTGAAGATAAAAAATATACTATCCCAAAATCTGGTTTAAATTTTTTAAAAAATGAGCCGAC
>CACLHE010000041.1 GCA_902606665.1 uncultured Pelagibacteraceae bacterium | reverse complement strand
ATGTCAAAAGAGGATTGGATAGCGCTGTATCACATGTAATTGAAAAATTAAAATCATCTTCAAAAAAAGTAAAAACTAATGATGAAGTTGCACAAGTAGGTACTATTTCTGCTAATGGAGAAAAAGAAATCGGAGATATGATTTCTAAAGCTATGCAGAAAGTTGGTAATGAGGGGGTAATTACTGTTGAAGAAGCTAAAGGTCTTGAAACAGAATTAGATGTTGTAGAAGGAATGCAATTTGATAGAGGATATCTTTCTCCTTACTTTATTACAAATGCAGACAAAATGACAACTGAATTAGAAAATCCCCTAATTTTGCTACATGAAAAAAAATTAGCAAACTTACAAACAATAGTCCCATTATTAGAATCTGTGGTTCAAGCAGGAAGGCCACTAATGATAATTTCTGAGGATGTTGAGGGAGAAGCATTGGCAACTCTAGTAGTAAATAAATTAAGAGGGGGATTAAAAGTTGTTGCAGTAAAAGCTCCAGGATTTGGTGATAGAAGAAAATCTATGCTTGAAGACATTGCAATATTAACTGGAGGACAAGTAATCTCTGAAGATCTAGGTATAAAATTAGAAAATGTTAAAATAAATGATCTTGGTTCTTGCAAAAAAGTAAAAGTAGATAAAGATAATAGTACAATCGTTGCAGGGTCTGGAAAAAAATCTGATATTGAAGCTAGATGTAACCAGATTAGACAACAAATTGGAGAAACAACTTCTGACTACGATAAAGAAAAACTTCAAGAAAGATTAGCTAAATTAGCAGGCGGAGTTGCTGTAATAAAAGTAGGTGGCGCAACTGAAGTGGAAGTAAAAGAAAGAAAAGACAGAGTAGAAGATGCTCTTAATGCAACAAGAGCTGCTGTAGAAGAAGGTGTTGTTGCTGGTGGCGGCTGTGCTTTACTTTATGCTGCTCAAGATTTAGATAAAGTAAAATCAAAAGGTGCAGACCAAAAAGCTGGGATAGATATTGTTAGAAAAGCTTTGGAAGCTCCTATAAGACAAATAACTACAAATGCAGGCGTCGATGGTTCGGTGATAGTTGGAAAACTTTTAGAAGGAAAAAAAGCAACGCAAGGATACGATGCTCAAAACGAAGAGTATTGTGATATGTTTTCTAAGGGAATTATAGATCCAACTAAAGTTGTCAGAACAGCATTACAAGATGCTGCTTCGATTGCTGGATTATTAATTACAACAGAAGCTATGGTAGCCGATAAACCAGAAGAAAAAGACTCTGGTCCTACTATGCCTCCAGGTGGTGGTATGGGAGGAATGGGAGGAATGGGTGGCATGGGAATGTAACCCACTTAAATTAATGAATTTAAAAAAGGTCGCAAAGTTGCGGCCTTTTTTTTTGAAATTAATAAACAAGCTTTAGAATTTAAAATACATCCATCCTTAAGAACTCTGAGATTGTTATCTTTTAAAGTTTTACCTGTCGAAGTTATATCTGTAATAATTTCCGATGATCCAATAAATGGATAGGTTTCTGTCGCCCCAAGGCTTGGTACAAGTTTGTATTGAGTGATTCCCTTCGAGACTAGAAAATTATTAGTTAAATTTGGATACTTGGTAGCAACTCGTAACCTCGTATTTTTTTTATCTCTAAAATCAAAAGAAACTTCTTCAAGATCTGCTACTGTTTGAACATCTATCCAGTCATTTGGAATAGCAACTACTACGTTTGCTTTACCAAAATCTAGTTTTTTTTTTATTTCAATTTTTTTTTGAAGATTGATAGATGATTCTTTTAACAGATCAAGACCAGATATACCTATGTCAATTGTTCCGTCTCCAAGTCTATGAATTATCTCTTTGGCGTGCAAGTAAATAATTTTTGAATTAGGTAAATTTTCTATTTGAGCAAAGTAATTTCTCTTACCTCCATTAGATGTTGGTTTAAAATTATTTTTTTCAAAAAAACTTATCGAATCTTCTTTTAGTCTTCCTTTGCTTGGCAAACCTATGGTTATTAAATTTTTCATATTTATAAGTTATTTAAATTAATTGCAGCTCCAACAGCTGAAATATTTTTTTTAGATCCTAAGCTTTTCAATAAACCGTCATATCTCCCGCCTCGGGCTATCTCTTTTTTTGATGAGTTATATATCTCAAAAACTATTCCGGTATAATATTCTATATCTCTACCAAAATTTGTTGAAAAAATAGTCTTTGAATTTATTTTTGATAAATTCTTTATAGTCGATAAATCTTTGAAAACACTATTACGTAATTTATTTTTTTTAACAAAACTTTTTAATGTTTTATCTAATTGATTTATCGGGCAATTAATTTTTAAAAAATCTCTAAGAATTTTAACAATTTTTTTATTTTCTGCAAAAGATCTTGGATCTTTTATTTTTCTGTCAAATCTGGACAAAATTTCAGAAACTTTACGATTAGCAATTTCATTGCTTTGTTCAAGATTCTTCATTTCAGTAAATCTTTTTTTATCTAACTCAACTGCTAATGGATCTACATCAGAGTTAGTTTCAAGTCTTCTAAGCAAATCTTCAAAATATTGAGGTCTCCAAAAATGTCTTTTTAATCTCATCTTCCATCTTTCTGGAATTTTTAAAGACTCGATTAGTTTTTGAAATAAACTTACATCACTCACTTTAATCGATGTATTTTTTATTTTTATTTTTTTGATAGAGCTTGCAATTGTTTTCAAAATTTTTAAATCATCGCTAGATTTATTTTTAGAACCTAAAATCTCTATTCCCAACTGATCATTGACAACTTTATCTTTTAAGTTATTTGATCTTCTGTAAGCTTGTCCTGAGTAAAAAATTTTTGAGTTTGCTTTAGGATTATCTTTTAAATATTTTATACAAGAAGCAACCGTCAAATCTGGTCGTAGACAGATATTTTTTCCAGTGTCATCCTCAAAAGTAAGCATTAACTTTCTAAAGTTTTCCCCTGATCTTTGAATAATATAATTTGAATCTAAAAGAACATCTGGTTCCGATAAAATAAAACCATCTTTCTTAAAAACTTTTATTATATTTTCAGAGTAGCTTTTTGATTTCATTTGCTAGATCCTCAATTTTAACCAAGCTTTCTTTTCCACTTTCAAGATTTTTTAAAGTTGCTTTTCCAGATTTTATTTCGTCATCGCCATATAAAATAACAGCTGGAGATCCAATCTTATTTGCATACTCCATTTGTTTTTTTAATTTACCTTCCCCTGGATAAATTTCTGAACTGATATTTAACATTCTAAGTTTGTTTAATATTCCTATATATTCTTTGTTTTTATTTTTATCAAAAACACATATAACTACTGGTCTAGCAGTCTTTATTTTAAAATCTTTTTTTTGCATTAAGGCAAAAACCAGCCTATCAAGACCAATTGATATTCCAGTTGCAGGACAATCAAAATTTCCAAAATTACTTACAAGATTATCGTATCTCCCTCCTCCACCTATTGAACCAAATTGAATAACTTGTCCTTTTGAATTCTTTACCTCAAAATTTAAATTAACCTCAAAAATAGGTCCAGTATAATATTCCAAACCTCTTATCACTGATGGATCAAATTTATAATTTTCAAAATTATAATCTGTAAATATTCTAATAATCTCTAAAACGTCCTCACTGTCAGATGTTTTGCTTTTTAAGGCATTTTCAATTATTTTTATTTGATCACTATTAAGATTAGCACCCTTTGTATAATCTCCAGATTTATCTTTTCTACCTTCTCCAAGAAGTTTCTTTGCCTCTTCCCATCCAAGCCTATCAATCTTATCAAGAGCACGTAAAGTAGTTGATATTTGTTCTTTTGATTTAATTTTTAATTGTTCAAAGATTTTATCAGTGAATTTTCTAGAAGAAATCTTCACAGTATAATCTTTTTTATCTAGTCCACACTTTTCTAATATCTCAGATACTAATACGCAAAGTTCAGCATCAGCTAGTAAACTCTTTGTTCCAACATAATCTGCGTCAAATTGTAAAAACTCTCTAAATCTTCCAGGTCCTGGTTTTTCGTTTCTCCATACTGTTCCTAGTTGATAGCGTTTAAAAGGTTTAGGAATTTCAAGGTAGTTTTTTGCAACGTACCTTGCTAGGGGAGCAGTAAGGTCATATCGAAGTGACAACCATTTATTTTCGTCTTTAAAAGAAAACACTCCTTGGTCTGGTCTTTCTTTGTCAGGCAAAAATTTTCCAATACTATCCGTATACTCGAAACTTGGTGTCTCGAGGTATTGAAACCCGTACTTAGTCATAACTTCTTTAATATTAGAAATTATAAAATCTCGGATTAATAATTCTTTTTCTTGTCTATCTACAAAACCTAAAGGTAATTCCTTAGAGGGTTTAAGATTTTTTTCCTTATTCATTATTTTGGTACAGCAGGGTGGATTCGAACCACCGACCCCTAGTTCCACAAACTAGTGCTCTAACCAACTGAGCTACTGCTGCATAACTCCTTTTTATATTAATTGTTAATAAATTTATATTTTAAAATATGTA
This sequence comes from uncultured Pelagibacteraceae bacterium, assembly GCA_902606665.1. Lineage (GTDB taxonomy): Bacteria > Pseudomonadota > Alphaproteobacteria > Pelagibacterales > Pelagibacteraceae > AG-414-E02. The sequence continues at coordinate 1,446 of CACLHE010000041.1, read as the reverse complement.
ATTATTTAGCTAAGCAATAGCTTAGCGTGTGCAAAATGGTGTTTTGCATTTAGAATGTTTATGATTTTTAAATTTTCAATCATTGCTGCAAAGTAGCATATTTTTTCCACTTTGCAACAATAGATTGTATGCAATTAAACTTTTTGTAAATTAACTGCGGAAGGACCTTTTTGACCCGTCTCAACTTCAAATGTTAGTTCGTCGCCTTCGTTTAGCTCCAAGCTTGCTGCTTGAGCTGCAGAAGAATGAACGAAAACATCTTTTTCTTTATCGTCTCGTTCAATAAAACCATAACCCTTTTGTGGGTTAAACCATTTTACTTTTCCTTTTATACTCATGTTGTTACCTTTCTTTGTTTAATTTAAATTCATTGATAGTCCATCTAACAACAAATTTTATTGGGGCAGTTCAAATCAAATATTAATAAGTTCTGCCCCAAATTTTATGAAATTTATTGAAATACGATTAAGCTTTTTGCAGTTTAACTGCGGAAGGACCTTTTTCGCCGTTCTCAACTTCAAATGTTAGTTCATCGCCTTCGTTCAAATATTTAAGGCCAGCTTCTCTAACCGCCGTATGATGAACAAAAACATCTTTTTCTTTGTCTTCACGCTCAATGAAACCATAACCTTTTTTTCCATTGAACCATTTTACTTTACCTTTTAGACTCATTTACTTTTTCCTTATTTATTATTAATTTATTGTAGTAAATCTACAATAAAGACCTCTTTAATAGATTTAAAATACATATGTCAAGTTGAATCATAAGTTAAAAAATGGCTTAAATTATAAAATCCAAGTGATTGAATCCTTTGATGTTATTTGGTCAAATATATTGGAGAGGGAAAATGGATGATAACTTAAATAAGTTAAGCCATGGTAAAGTTGCAGGATCGTATAATCAGGGTCATTACTTAGATGATGTAAAACCAAAAAATAGACCTGATCTTTATAAAATGCTTAACAAAAAGCTGGAAGAAAAGAAAAAAGATAGGACATTTACTTTAAAAGCTTTTGGATCTGCATCAGCACTTGCTGCGTTAATTCTGGTAGTAACATATTTTTTTCAATAGAAATTTTTTGAATAAAAAATAAGTCGATGTAATATTTTATAAAATTTCAAAACTCTGGTGGTGGCCAGGGACGGAATCGAACCGCCGACACAAGCCTTTTCAGGGCTCTGCTCTACCAACTGAGCTACCTGGCCTAATTAAAATCTAAATATTATCCTGCCTTTGGTTAAATCGTATGGCGTAACTTCAACCAAAACATTATCGCCGGACAATATTCTTATTCTATTTTTTCTTAATTTTCCAGCTGTATGTGCTAAAACTTCGTGATTGTTTTCTAACTTTACCCTAAACATTGCATTAGGTAATAGCTCTGTTACTTTTCCTTTGAATTCCAAAAAGTCTTGTTTTGCCAATTTTATCTCCTTATTTATTT
>CACLHE010000040.1 GCA_902606665.1 uncultured Pelagibacteraceae bacterium | reverse complement strand
ACAGATGGTTTATGGGATGATGGTAGAACAGATGTAAATCAATTGGGAATGTCATACCAAGATCTTGAAAAAGCTATGAATGATTCTTCAAATAAAAATCATAAAAAATATTTAGAAATAAGAAAAAGGAATTTGCATAAAATGAATTCAATTCCAGTATGCAAAATGAAAGATGAATAAAAACGTAAATTTTTTTAATACTTTATCAAATAAAAAAGAAAAATTTGTTCCATTAAATAATAACAAAGTGGGAATGTATGTGTGTGGACCAACAGTTTATGACTTCCCTCACATAGGCAATGCAAGACCTTTAGTTGTTTTTGATGTTTTATTTAGACTTTTAAAAAGTCTTTATGGAGAAAATAAAGTTACATATGTAAGAAATATAACAGATATAGATGATAAAATTATTGAGTCTTCTAAAAAGAATAAAACTACCATAAAAAAATTAACAAAAACAATCACAGAGAGTTTTCATGAAGATTGTAGATATTTAAATTGTTTGAAACCAACATTTGAACCAAAAGCTACTGAACATATTAAAGAAATGATAAATATGGTTTCAAATTTGTTAAAAAATGGACACGCATATGAAAACAAAAAACATGTTTATTTTTCTGTTTCTTCATTTAAAAAATATGGAAAATTGTCAAACAAGAATTCTGAGCAACTTGTTGCAGGATCAAGAGTAGAAGTTTCTAAATATAAAAAAGATCCACTTGATTTTGTTCTTTGGAAACCCTCCGACGAAGAAGATCCTGGATGGGATTCACCGTGGGGCAGGGGTCGACCCGGTTGGCATTTAGAATGTTCTGCAATGAGCGAAAAGTTTTTAGGTAAACAATTTGACATACATGGTGGTGGGCTAGATCTTGTATTTCCACACCATGAAAATGAAATTGCACAATCATGCTGCGCAAATAGAACTGAAAATTTTGCAAACTATTGGTTACATAATGGTTTTGTTACTTTTGATAAGGAAAAAATGTCAAAATCCGTAGGAAATATTGTGACAATTAATAAACTCAGTAAAAATATTAATGGAGAGGTAGTGAGGCTCGCTCTATTAAGTTCGCATTATAAACAACCTCTTGATTGGAATGAAAAATTAATTAAGGAAAGTCAAAACACTTTAGATAAGTGGTATGGTCAATTTGAAAAAATCAGTTCAGAAGATTTAAAAGAAGATGTGCTTAAACCTCTAAAAGAAGATTTAAATACCCCTGAGTATATAGCCAAACTACATTCACTCTTTGACGAATCAACCAAAGGAGACAAATCTACTAAAGTAAAATTTTTATTAGCATGTAAACAAATAGGTTTGCTTGAAGATAAGAGATCATGGGATAATTTTAAAAAATCAAAAGCAAAAATTGATGAAAACTTTATTAAACAAAAAATTAAAGATAGAAATAGAGCTAGAAAAGAAGAAAATTATAAATTGGCAGACACTTTACGAAAAGAATTAGAAGACAATGGTGTTATTATTGAGGATAAGCAAGACACAACAATATGGAAATATAAATGAGCAAAGAAAAAATATTTATTTTTGATACTACACTTAGAGATGGAGCTCAAACCGAAGGAGTTAATTTTTCTATTGATGATAAAAATAAAATAGCGAAAGCTTTATCAAATTTGGGAGTTGATTATTTAGAAGGAGGGTGGCCGGGAGCTAATACTTTAGATACAAATTTTTTTAATAATCCACCTGAACTAGAAAATACAACTTTAACTGCTTTTGGTATGACAAAAAAAGCGGGAAGAAGTGCTGAAAATGATCCCGGACTGTCTGCTTTATTAAATACTAAGGCACCCGCAATATGTTTGGTTGGTAAGTCCTGGGATTTTCATGTTGATGTAGCTTTAGGTATCAGCAAAGAAGAAAATTTAGAAAATATAAAAGAATCAGCGAAATTGTTTATAAAAAATAAAAGAGAATTTATGTTTGATGCTGAGCATTTTTTTGATGGATACAAAAAAAATTCAGAGTACGCATTATCTTGCATAAAGACTGCCTTTGACGAAGGAGCTCGTTGGATAGTACTTTGTGATACAAACGGAGGAACTTTACCTAATGAAGTGGGAGAAATTGTTTCTAAAGTAAGCAAACAAATTCCAGGCAAGAATCTAGGCATCCACGCTCACAATGATACAGAAAATGCTGTTGCAAATTCTTTAATTGCTATTTTAGCTGGAGTACGTCAAGTGCAAGGCACTATTAATGGACTTGGCGAAAGATGTGGAAACGCAAATTTAATATCTTTAATTCCATCTTTAGTTTTAAAAAAATCTTTTTCTGACAATTTTGAAATTAAAATAAATAAAGGAAAAGTTAAAACTTTAACCGAATGTTCAAGATTATTGGATGAAATATTAAATAAAAAATCAAATAGAAGAGCTGCTTATGTGGGACCTTCAGCTTTCGCGCATAAAGGGGGCTTACATGTTTCTGCAGTATCAAAAGATCCAAAGACTTATGAACACATTGAACCAAGTTTAGTCGGCAATGTAAGAAATATTATCGTTTCTGATCAAGCAGGCAAATCAAATATTATGTCTAGACTTGAAAAATATAAAATTAAAATTGATAAAAATGATCCTAAGGTTCAAACTTTGTTAAATGAAGTTAAAGATCGAGAATTTGTGGGTTATTCTTATGATGGAGCAGATGCCTCTTTCGAATTGTTAGCCAGAAGACTTTTAGGAGAAATACCTAAATATTTAACAATTTCTAAATATGATGTTTCAGTCAAAAAAGATTCAAAAGATATAATTAATTCATTTGCGAAAGCACATATTTTAGTTGACGGAAAAGAAATAGTTTGCGAAGGATCAGGCAATGGTCCAGTTAATGCATTAGACAATGCTATAAGATCAAATGTAGATAAAGTCGGTAAGTATTCAAAGTATTTAAAAGATTTAAAATTAGTTGATTATAAAGTTAGAATTTTAAATACAGGAACAAATGCAACAACAAGAGTTTCGATTGAAAGCACTGATAGAGAAGGAAAGAGTTGGTTTACAATTGGAGTTTCCCCAAATATTATCGAAGCTTCATTCAAGGCATTAATTGATAGCTTAGATTATAAACTTTATAAAGAAAAAGCTCCCGCTAATAATTAATGAGTTTGAGCAATATTCATTTTATTTTAGTTAGACCACAAATGGGTGAAAATATTGGCTCAGTTGCTCGAGCGATAAAAAATTTTAATATTAAGTATCTAAGATTAGTAAAGCCGAAGTGTAGTTGGCCAAACCAAAAAGCGTTAGCAACATCAGTAGGTGCTAAAGATATTTTAAAATCTGCAAAAATATTTGATTCGGTTGAAAAAGCAATCGGAGATCTAGATATAGTTTTTGCTAGCAGTTCAAGAATAAGAAAAGTTAATAAAAAAATTATTCCAGTTTCAAATTTTATAAAAAAAATTAAAAAAGAAAACAAAGTTGGCATTCTCTTTGGTCCTGAAGCATCTGGTCTATCAAATAATGAAATTAGCTGCGCTGATTATCTAGTAAAAATACCAGCTAATAAAAAATTTAGTTCACTAAATTTATCACATAGTGCAATAATTTTTTGTTTTGAACTTTATCAGAATTTTTCGAGACAAAGGAAAGAATATAAAAGTGGCTACAAAAGTTCATTAGCTAAAAAGTCTGAAGTTAATAAATTTTTGAATTTTATTATTCAAGGTCTAGATGAGAAAGGTTTTTTACAACCTGACCATAAAAGACAAAGCATGATTAGAAATATTAATAATATTTTTCATAGATTAAATTTATCTGAGCAAGAAATACGTATTTTGCTTGGAATCTTCTCTACTTTGAATGAAATTAATAAAAAAACCTGAATTGACAAATGTGTTTCATTGTTTATAAATCTCGAGATATAAAAATATGACAAAACGATTAGCTTCTAAACACAAAGTAGATAGAAGACTTAAGGTAAATCTATGGGGAAGACCTAAAAGTCCATTCAACTCGAGAAACTATCCTCCGGGTCAGCACGGAAAATCAAAGAGAACAAAGGCTTCAGATTATGGAATACAATTAGAAGCTAAGCAGAAAATGAAATTTTATTATGGCAATATGAACGAAAGACAGTTTAGAAATGTTTATCGTAAAGCATTAAATAAAAAAGGTAATACAAGTGAAAACTTAGTTGGTTTTTTAGAAAGAAGATTAGATACTGTAATTTATAGGGCAAAATTTGCCACGACAGTATTTTCTGCTAGACAACTTATTAATCATGGTCACATAAAAGTTAATAGTAAAAAAGTAAATATTCCAAGTTACTTATTGAAAGAGAAAGACATGATAGAAATTAAAGATAAATCAAAAGAAATTACCGTCATTGTTGCCGCTTTAGTAAGCAAAGAAAGAGAAGTTCCAGACTATATTCAAATGGATGAAAAAAATAAAACTGCGAAGTTATTGAGAACACCATCTTTTTCTGAAGTTCCTTATCCTACTATAATGGAACCCAATTTGGTTATTGAATATTATTCTAGATAATAGAAAGAACTATTTTTTGTAGGCGATATTTTCTTCAGCAAGTTTTTTTTGCAACTCACCTTTTTCAAACATTTCTTTTACAATATCACATCCGCCTACGAATTTTTTTTTTACATATAACTGAGGTATTGTAGGCCAGTCACTATATTCTTTGATACCTTCTCTAATTTCACTATCATCTAAAACATTTATTCCTTTAAAGCTTACATCTAGATGTTTAAGAACATTAGAAACAGCTAAAGAAAATCCACACTGAGGAACTTCAGGAGTCCCCTTCATAAATAAGCAAACATTTTCTGATTGAATTATATCTTCAATCTTTTTTTTAGTAGAGTCATTCATTTTTATTTCTCAATTGTGTTTAAAGCCAAAGCGTGTAGTTCATTCCCCATCTTACCACCTAATGCTTTATATACCAGCTTATGTTGTTCAACTTTAGTTTTTCCAGTAAAAATTTTTGATTTAATTGTCGCAGAGTAATGATTTTCATCCCCAGCTAAATCTTGAATGCTTATTTCAGCATCAGGAAAAGCTTTTTTTATCAAATCTTTTAATTCTTCAATTTTTAGACTCATAATATATCAATTTATAGCAAAAAAACTCTTAAACCAAAAAGAATTTAATTCACTTAAATCTGTTAATTTAATACTAAAACTTTTATTTAATTCAAGTGCCTCATTTTGTGTTATCCCTATTATATCAAAGTATATTCCATCTTTTTCCAAAATTTTGCATACCTCATTTTTATTTTTTTTACTAACTTCAATTAAATATCTACTTTGATCCTCACCAAACAAATATTCATGCATATCAATATTATTTTTTGGAATTTCAATTTTCGCTCCAATTTTACTTGAAATACACATTTCTGATAAGCTTAAAATTATACCACCAGATGATATGTCGTGAACTGAATTTAATAGTTTTTTCATAATTAAATTTTTTATTGTCAAACCATTATTTTTTTCATTAAACAAATTAACTGCAGGTGGAGGACCATCTTTTATTCCAACAACTTCTCGAAAAAATTCACTCTGGTAAAGATGACCTTCAGTTTTGCCAATTACTAATATATAGCTACCAACTTCTTTTAGATTCATTGTCATCATATCACTTAAATTTTTTATTAAACCAATCCCACCAATAGTTGGTGTGGGTAAAATAGCTTTATTTTGTGTTTCGTTGTAAAAAGAGACATTTCCTGAGACGACAGGAAAATCTAAATATTCACAAGCCTGCGAAATTCCATCAATACTTTCTACGAACTGTCCCATAATATTAACTTTTTCTGGATTACCAAAATTTAAACAGTTAGTAATAGCCATAGGATCTGATCCTACTGAGATAAGATTTCTCCAAGCTTCAGATACAATTTGTTTTCCACCAGTAATTGGATCTGCTGAGCAATAATGTGCGGAAGAATCAATTGTAATTGCTATTCCTTTATTTTTTCCATGAATCCTAACAACAGCAGAATCTCCCCCAGGTTTTTGGATGGTATCTCCCATAACAGTTTGATCATATTGTTCCCATACCCAACTTTTTTCTGAGTTATTTGGACTTTTTAATATTTTTTTTAAAGATTCAGATACATCAAAAGATTCATAATCTTTTTTTATTTTTATTTTTTTAGATGTAGTATTTTTTTTCCATTTTCTTTCATAAACTGGTGCATTTGTCGATAAAGCACTCAGTGGTAAATTAGCTACTTCTGTATTTCTAAATTTTAATATTAAATTTTTTGTATCTGTAGTCTTTCCTATGATAGAAAAATCTAAATTCCATTTATTAAAAATTTTTTTTGCAGTATCAACTTTTTCAGAATTTAATATTAATAACATTCTTTCCTGACTTTCCGAGAGCATTATTTCGTATGGTGTCATCCCCTCTTCTCTACAGGGAACTTTGTCTAAATTTATTTCAATTCCTAACCCACCTTTTGAAGCCATTTCAACACTAGAAGATGTTAGACCGGCTGCTCCCATATCCTGTATTGAAATGATAGAATCATCTTTCATCAACTCCAAACAAGCTTCTAAAAGAAGTTTT
>CACLHE010000039.1 GCA_902606665.1 uncultured Pelagibacteraceae bacterium | reverse complement strand
TATCTATTAGCTACTCTTGGCTCTTCTTTATTTTTTGAAATAAACCAAAAGTTAGCAGTTGAATTTTTTTCTTTAAAATTAATTTTAATAATTGTTTGGTATTTTTTTTCTAGAATTTTTTTAAGATAAGAGATTTCCTTATGACCTGGGATGCTGAAATATTTTTCCTCATCTGAGCTCATATTATTTATTAAAGGTTCTATGATTTTATCATAAGGTTCCATCATCATAGAAACAATATATTCAATACATTCTTCATTAAGATTTTTTTCTACCCAAAGATATATTGTATTCCAAAGATATTTAGTTTTGATTGAACAATCCTTTTCTAAAAATTTATCAAATTTAATTAAATCTGATTTTAAAGAATTAATTTTTTTATTCTGATATTGGCTATCTGTAAGCCATGTATCAATAATTGTTTTCGATTTAACAAGACAGTCTTTAAAAAAATTAAATTCATGTACATTTACATTTTCAATTGATCTAATTTCTTTTAGCGCTTTTTCTCTTGAATAAATCCATTTATGCAAAAGTGTTGGGTGATTAACAATAAAGGGTGCCATTCCTAATCCAGTTGAATTACCTATTCCTAAATTTCTAGCTATATTTTCATCAAGGATTACTGCCTTATCCGGATTTCTATGTTTGGCAATATGATTAACTTGATCAAAAGTAAATTGACGAACTAAATATACCAACATCATTTCTAATCTGAACGGACCATAAATTTCTTTTCTATCTTTAATTCTAAAACGGTCAGCCAATCCAAATTTTCCTGAACCATAAACTGCTGTGGTTCTATATAGGTAACCCACTTTACTTAATAAATCTTTATCTGGCTGTTTACCTAAACTTAATGAATTAACTACGTGATCGAAAGCTCTTACTGATTTATTAGCTCTTGATAGTGTAAGTTCCTTATAAGACATTCTTCCAATTTCTTGCTTGGGAACATTTTCTTTAAGTCGATTAATATCTTCCCTTGCCGGAATTCCATCATGCAAAACAAAAGCAGCATCCCATTTTGTAGCTATTACTCTATCTGATCTTTCGTTTGGATTTATATATTGAGAAAAACAAATTAAAGAGTAATTTCTTTTATTTTTTTCAAATGAATATACGGCTACTCCATAGCCATTCTTATCAAGTTCAAATATATTTCTTTTGTATTCCCAACTCTTAAATTCTCTAATGAAGCTTCTAAGAAATGAAAGTTTGGATTGATGAAACGATCCTAATCTAGAAAGTTTCATTACTTTATTTGGATCTCTAAGTTTTATATCTATTTTGCTCAAGTATTTATCCCTCGGTAAAAATTATACCAATTATTTCCTAGTATGTCATTTACCTCGGCATCTTTAAATCCAACTTTTTTTAAACCTAATTCTAAATTTTTAAATCCTCTTGCATCCTTAAACCAATCTGGCTGTTTAGGAAAACTTGCATTCGAAGCGCTTCCTTCTCCGTAGTCTTTTGCTTTAGTCCATTTACCATTTCTCATCCAGTCGACTACAGAATCTGGGTGTCCAATGCAAAGATCCGATCCTATTCCAATGTGTTTAACTCCTATAAGTTCAGAAGTTTTTGCTGCCATTTCACAAAAATTTTCTAAACTACAATTTGATTTATTTTTTAAATGATGAGGATATAAAGAGAGGCCAATCATTCCCCCTGAGTCTGCTAAAGCTTTTAAAACCTCGTTTGATTTATTTCTTTTTGAAGCAAACCAAAATGACGGATTAGCATGAGTAATTGCTATAGGTTTGGAGGAGACTTTAATTGCATCTAATGTTGATTTTTCTGCTGAGTGAGACATGTCCACAACAATACCTAATCTATTCATCTCTTTAATAACTTCTTTACCCATTCTAGTGACCCCACTATCATTTTTTTCAAAACAGCCAGTGGCTAGCAAAGATTGATTATTATAAGTTAACTGCATAAAAATTATTCCTAGCTTATAAATTTCTTCAACTAGTCCTATATTGTCTCCAATGGGTGAGCAGTTTTGAAAACCAAAAAAAACTGCTGTTTTTTTTTCTTTATTTGCTTTTTCTATATCCTTAAATGTTTTTCCGTGAAAAATTAAATCTTTAAAATTTTTAAAATGATTATTCCAAACGCTAATATTTTTTTCCACTTCATTAAAATCTTCGTGATATGCAATAGTTACGTGAATCGCGTCTAGTTTTGCTTCTTTGTTAATTTCAAATATTTCTTTTGACCAATTACAGTACTGTAAATTATCTATTTTAAAATTTTTTGTATTCATATATTATTGTTAACATGGTTTTCTTATATATAGTAGTAGCCTTATGGGCTGTTGGTATGATTTCTGATTGATTATATTGATTGATCATTAATCAACTCTTGAAGCTCTGGTATCATTTTTTTGGCAGAATTTAAAAGAGGATATATTTTTTGCGCTGCCTTGTAACTTTTAATTGCTTTTTCATATTGTTCTAACTCTATATAATTTAGAGCCTGACCTGATAACGCACCAAAATGTCTGGGTTCAAGAGTGAGTGTGATTTTAATATCATCTAACGAAGATTGATATCGATTCATTAAGTAAAGAACTGTTGCACGTTTATTCCATACTTCGGACCAGTCAGGTTCTGTTGCAATTATTTGTGTAAAAAGTTTATAAGCTTTACTTAATTCTCCTCTATTCATTAAACGGGAACCTTGAGTTAATAACTCAGTCAATCTAAACCCACGCCTATCATCAGAAGGATGGATCAACCAGATTTCCCATATTTTTTTTTCTACTATTTGAGCGGATGATAAATTTTTTGAATTTTTTAATTGAGAAAATAGTTTATCTAATTCATTTTTTTTATTCTCAGCGCTTACATTACAAAAAAATAAAAAACTTAAAATTAAGATTGATATAAATTTTTTCATTATTTTGTTATTCACTTTTTTTTAAATAATTTACAAATGCACTGCTCCTAGCATCTATTCTAAAAGAATCTTCCTGCTTTAGAACAGATTTTAAAAAAGATTTGTTTTCCTTAGATTCTTTATCAATATTATAACATGCTAAAATTATTTTTGCTCCATCTAGAAAATTGAATGACAAACTTGTTACAGTGCTTTTACCAGTGAAAGGATAAGTTTGTGCCGCATCTGCATTAAGTTTATAGGATTTTTTTTCTTCTTGGACAGTATTTTTAAATAACTCTGATAAATTTAAAGCAAAAACATCCAACTTATTATTACATTCTTTAATATCGTAATTCTTTTTTTCTAATCCACCAGCTAATCCCTCTATTATAAAATTACTATCATCATTTTTGTAACTTACTAAGAACCAGTTATAAATACCTTTCCCTGGCATATATGAGGTTGAATATTCATTATAACTATAGTTGTGCCATCCTTGTTCATTATCTTCTAATTGGGATTCACTAAAATAATCTAAAGCACTATCTCCTATCTTCATTCCTTCAATTTGGAAATATCGAATATTGTCAGCTAAGGATAGGGTTTGAAATGATAAAACCAAAATTATTAAAAAAAATATTCTTTTCATTAATTCGGTGTCAGAAATTATAATTTTTAATTTATTTAATTACGCAGCTTAATTCCACGAAGTCTTTCTGATCTTCTTCTTAATAATTCAACTGTAGTTAAAAGTGCGATTGATAATGCTACCAAACATGTTGCCATACATAAAATTACAGGACTTGTTTCTTGACGCAGCCCTGCCCACATTTGTTTAGGTATTGTTATCTGCTCAACACTTCCGACAAACATAACTACTACCACCTCATCAAAAGAAGTGATGAAAGCAAATAGTGCTCCGGATATAACGCCAGGAAGAATTAAAGGCATTATGACTTTGAAGAAAGTTCGCATTGTGTCGGCCCCTAAACTTTGTGAGGCTCTAATTAAATTAGTATCAAATCCAGTTAATGTTGCTGTAACTGTTATAACTACAAAGGGTGTTCCAAGCGCAGTATGTGCAAGAATTAATCCTAGATAAGTATGAGTTAACCCAATTTTTGAATAGAAGAAAAACATTCCTGCTGAGGTAATAATTAATGGAACAATCATTGGAGAAATTAATATTGCCATAATAGTCCCTTTGAATGGCATATTCGGTCTGCTTAAACCTAAAGCAGCAACGGTTCCTAGTGCAGTTGCTAAGAATGTAGCCGAAATTCCAATTATAAAACTATTTCTAGTTCCTAACATCCATTTATTAGATACAACCGTTGTATCTCCCACACTAGCGATACCAACCATTTGTCTATACCATCTAAGAGACCAAGCTTCTGGCTCAAGATTCATAAATTCTCTAGTAAATTCAAAAAATGGTGAAGCGCTAAATGATAAAGGAAGAATTATAAAAATAGGTGCAATTAAAAAGAAAAAAACCAAACCACAGTAGGTTAAAAAACCATACCAGCCTATTTTTTCTCCTGTAGTTGCGTATGATGGTAAAGCCATAATTATCCTAATTTAATATTTTCTATTCCAACTAATTTATTATAAACCCAGTATAAAACTGTCATCACTCCTAAAAGAATAGCTCCTAAGGCTGCACAGAGCCCCCAATTTAGTGTTGTTTTTAAATGGTAAGCAATCCAATTTCCTATCATTTGCCCATCCTTACCCCCAACTAATTCTGGTGTAATGTAGTATCCAATTGCAAGTATAAATACGAGCATGCAGCCAGCACTAATTCCTGGAACTGAATTTGGCATATAAATTTTCCAAAACGCATGTAGTGGAGCTGCTCCAAGATTTAAAGCTGCTCTCATATAGTTTGGTGAAATTGTTCTCATCACACTGTATAAAGGTAAAACCATAAAAGGTAATAATATTTGTGTCATAACAATTATGGTTGCTGTTTCATTATACATAAGTTTAAAACGGTTCTCGTCTGCAATAATATTAGACATAACTAATAAATTATTAAATACACCTTTTTGCTGAAGCATAACCATCCATGCTACAGTTCGAACAAGTAACGAAGTCCAAAAAGGCAACAACACACATATCATTAAAAGATTGCTATATTTTAGAGGTAGCGTTGATAGCAGATAAGCAATTGGATAGCCCAACATCAAACAAAAAACCATAACTAAAACACTTACCTTAAATGTTTTAAACCATGTATGATTATAAATCCTTCTATTTTCTTTCTGTCTAACAACTTCTTTGTCTACATTATATTTTAAATCAACCGCATTTAAATAATATCCTGCTGTCCTAGCGTCAACCATCACTCCTATTGCTTTCCAATATTCCATATCAGCCCACTTTTTATCAATGGCTATCATTTGTTCTTTGTATGGGCCTTCTTCAATTTTTTTAAATTTACGCTTTGATTTTTTTAACAAACTTTTCCAACCTGATTTTGCATAATTCATTCGGGTGCTAGCTTTACCTATGGCATAACCTTCGCTGTCTTTAACTTCGAAGAACATTGTTTTGTAAAGTTCTTCGGATGGCAAATCTTGCCTATCCCATTTTTTATATTCTTTAAAAGTTTTTGGAAAAACGGTATTGATATGGCTATCATCAACGCTTCGCATCAACATATCGCCGATGGGAATTAAGAATGTAAAAAGTATAAAAAGTAAAAGCGGCGCAACTAAAAGAATTGCTCTTATTTTATTTCTTCTTTCAGCTTTTTGAAGACTAACTTTTAAAGGAATTCCTTCAGTTGTTAAAATAGGACCTGCGGTTGTTTCATTCATAATTTTGTCTCTAAACAAAAAAGGCGAGACTCGCGTCTCGCCTTTTTTTTAAACATTACGAATTATTAGTTACCCTTCCAAGCACCGAATCTCTCGCTAACTTCAGCGCCGTTATCAGCCCACCAAACTGGGTCAGCTATAACAGCTCTCTTAAGTACTTTCGGAGCAGTTGGCATGTGAGGTAATATATCAATATTTCCACCTTCTTTTATGAACCAAGGTTCACCTTTTTTGATGATATTGATACTAGATTTTCTCATAGGGCCGTATGGAATGTATTTAGCTTGATCAGCTAAAGCTTGAGCAGTTGAAGCGTGAGCCATAAACTCAAGAGCTTCTTTCTCATTTCCACCTTTGATTGCTACAAGATATTCTTGTTCAAGAACTGTAGCATCCCAAATGTACTCGAAGTCTTTACCTTCAGAAAGAACAGCAGCACCAATTCTACCGTTGTATGCTAATGCCATAACAACTTCACCGCTTGAAACTAATTCAAGTGGTTTAGAACCAGCTGACCAGAATACAACGTGATCTTTAATTGTATCTAGTTTTGCAAATGCTCTGTCTATTCCTTCAGGAGTACTCATTACTTCGTATACTTTTTTTGCTTTAACGCCATCAGCAACTAGTGCCATTTCGATTAAAGCGTTTGCCCATGTATGTATTCCTCTTTTTCCAGGAAACTTTTTAACATCAAAGAAATCTTTGATATTTTTTGGTTTTTTTCCAGGAAAAGCACTTTTGCTATAAAACGCTGTGTAAGCCCAAAAAATTTGTGGAACAACACAATCAGATACTGGTGGAACAACCATGTCATTTATGAATGAACTTTGGTCTACTTTTGCGAATAAACCTTCATCGCAACCAGTAATCGCTTGGTCTGGAAGTACGTCTACCACATCCCAAGTTACGTTTCCTGCTTCCACTTGTGCTTTGATTTCTCCAAGACCACCGTTGTAGTTTTCAACAGTAACTCCAGAACCTTTGCTCCAAGTGTCAATGTAAGCCTTTTGTTGGCTGTTTGTATAAGCTCCGCCCCAAGATACAAACGTGATGTCTGCATAT
>CACLHE010000038.1 GCA_902606665.1 uncultured Pelagibacteraceae bacterium | reverse complement strand
CTTTGTATGTACCCTCCAGCAATATGTTCGTCTCCGAAAAAACCGTGGTTATCAAGGTAATTACCCTTGAGACCTATAATATCGAATCCAAAAATATATTGATAAATTATATCTGCAGATAAAATCACACATGAAAGAGCTGCGGTTATAAAAAAATATTTAAAATTTAAAATATCAAATTTACTTAAAAGATATATTATTATTAACAACAAAAAAAATCTGAAAAATAGTATTGATTTAAATAACCTCTCTAAACTAGCATAATCAAATCCTTCAAAATATAAAGTCTTTATAAAACTTAAGCTTGTAGAAAACAAAATTATAATAAAAAATAGAAAGATTACTTTTATAGATAAATCAAATTTTGTTCTAAAAATCTTTGATTTTAAATAATAAATACCTAAGCAGCAGAAAAACAATAAATTTAAATTAACAACAAAACTTCCAATAATAAAACTGATCGGAAAAAAAGCAAAAACAAAATTTAAAGTCAAATAATTATTATTTTGAAATTCTTTCTGAAAAATCGACTGTATGTATGCCATGTAATTTAATTTTATTTTTAAATTATTTTCATTTGTTTTAAAAGCAATTTAAATCATTTCCTTAAAAGTAATTTTTCAAATAAACAATAAATTAAGGTGAACAAGTATTTTGCTCTTAGTTCCTTAATATCAAATTTTGAAAGGCCCTCTTTTCTATTAACCCATGATATAGGAATTATTTTATACTTCATTTTTCTTGATATTATTTTAAGAGGCAGTTCTAAAAAAATATTAAAACTTTCAGAAACTAATGGGAATGTTTTTAATAAAGCATCTTTTTTATAAATTTTAAAAGCATTGGTAAAATCATTATAATCGCTAAAAAATAATAATTTGGTAATAAAATTAAATATTCTATTTAATATGAATTTTTTTTTGGGGTAATCAACAACTTTTGATCCATGTATAAATCGTGATCCAAATACTGCGTCATAGTTTTCATTTTTTATTATATTATAATATGTCTCTAAATCATCAATGCTGTCTGACAAATCGGACATCATGATACAAACAGCTTCTCCTGTAGACTTGTTTATCCCTTGAATTATTGCTCCTCCCAATCCTTTTCTATCATTTTCATAAATATTAATTTTAGGTAAATTTTTTATTAATTCTTTTGTTGTTTGTGCTGTATTATCAGAGCTAAAATCGTTTATAAAAATAATTTCATAATTTAAACTTTTTAATTTAGTCTGAAGTTGTTCAATAACTTTTTTTATTAAAGATTCTTCGTTTCTTATAGGAATTATTATTGAAAGTTTCATAATATTAGTTTTATTTACTATTTTTTAATGATAATAGATAATTTTTGCTGACATGAAAATACTTATTACTGGAGGCTGTGGTTTTGTAGGTTCAAACCTGGCAATTTATTTTAAAAATAATCGAATTGGCTCCAAAATCAATTCTTTGGACAATTTAAGTAGAAAAGGATCAGTTTTAAATTTAAATAGACTAAAAAAGAATAAAATAAAAAATTTCAGAATAGATGTTACTAATTATAAAGCTATCAAAAAACTACCTAGATATGATTTTATAGTTGACTGCTGTGCTGAAGCTGCTGTGGAAACTTCAAAAAAAGAAATTGATAAAGTTTTTAATACAAATTTAGTTGGTACATTTAATATTCTTAAAAAGTGCGCAAAGGATAAATCAAAACTTATTTTTCTTTCTTCGAGTCGAGTTTATACTATTAAGAAGTTGCTTAAATTAGAAAAAAATAGATCTTTAATAAGCGAAACATTTGATACTTCGGGAGCAAAATCAATTTATGGTTTTAGTAAACTTAGTTCTGAAAATTTAATTCACGAATTTTCTTTTTTACATAAAATAAAATATATAGTTACCAGATTTGGATTAATAGCTGGACCGTGGCAGTTTGGAAAACAAGAGCAGGGTGTCGTTAGTCTCTGGATGTGGAGACATATAAATAGTAAAAAATTAAATTATATTGGTTTTGGAGGAAAAGGATCTCAAATAAGGGACGTTCTTCATATTTCAGACGTATGTAAACTAATTACATTACAAATTAAAAAAATTAATAACATACATAACTTAACTATAAATGCTGGCGGTGGAAGTAAAAATGCAATTTCTTTAAAAAATCTTACAAAAATTTGTGAAAAAATAACTTCAAATAAAATAAAAATTTCCTCAAAAAAAACTACCTCAGATTATGACATACCTTACTATGTAACTAATAATTCAAAAGTGAAAAAAATATATAAATGGCGTCCTGAAAAAAAAATTTTACATATCATTCAAGATATGTACAAATGGATGTTATCTAATAAAAAAGTATTAAAAAAATATATCATATGAGTATAGTTTTAATTACCGGTTCATGTGGATTAGTTGGATCAGAAGCGGTTAAATTTTTTTCGACCAAAGGTTTTGATGTGGTAGGCATAGATAATAATTCTAGAGCAAAATTTTTTGGCAAAGATGGTGACATAAGTTGGGTAAAAAAAAATCTGATTAAAGAAAATAAAAACTATATACATAAAAATATAGATATAAGAAATTACTCAGAATTAGAAAAAATTTTTAAAAAATATAAAAATAGTATAAAACTAATTATACATTCTGCAGCTCAACCTTCACATGACTGGGCAAAAACTAGACCTTTCATAGATTTTAATATTAATGCATTGGGAACCCTTAATTTATTAAATTTAACGAAGAAATATTCATACAACGCTCCATTTATTTTTATGTCTACTAACAAAGTTTATGGAGACAATCCAAATTTGTTACCCATTAAAGAATTACGAACCAGATGGGAAATTTCAAAAAAACATAAATACTTTAAAGGAATTAATGAAAGTATGAGTTTAGATAACTCTGTTCATAGTTTTTTTGGAGCTTCAAAATGTTACGCAGACTTAATTGTTCAGGAATATGGAAAAAATGATGGGCTTAAAACAGTTTGCTTCCGAGCAAGTTGTATAACTGGACCTAATCATTCAGGAGCAAAATTACATGGCTTCTTATCTTACTTGGTCAAATCATCATTAAAAAAAAAGTCATATTCAATTATCGGATATAAGGGCAAACAAGTTCGAGATAATATTCATAGTTATGATTTGACTCAATGTTTTTGGAATTACTTTAAAAAACCTAAAATAGGTGAAATATATAATATCGGAGGTGGCAGAAAATCAAACTGTTCAGTAATTGAAGCTTTAAATTGTGTAGAATCTCTAGCAAATATAAATATTAAAAGAACTTACCATAAAACTAACAGAATTGGAGATCATATCTGGTACATAACGGATACGGGAAAATTTAGAAGACATTTTCCTAACTGGAAACAAAAATATAGTACTAAAACAATAATAGAAGAACTAATTAATAATTTTAAATAAATTTAAATTTATTAAAAATACAATTCTTATTAATGATTAAAACTATTACGAACATTAAAATTTATTATCTTTTTTGGTTAATATTTTTAAGCTTTGTATTAAGATTAATTGCAGTCTATTTTTATAGCGATACAAATTTACAATCACAAAATGTAAATGAGTGGAATATTTTACTAGAAAATTTAATTAAATATAAAAGCTATTCTTTATATACATATAACGGCACGCCCATTCCAAGTGTTTATATGCCACCGGTTTATCCTTTTTTTTTATACACCATACAATTTGTTACTTCTTTTGAGGGTTCTAATTTATTAAATACAATAATCTTTATACAAATAATATTATCTACCTATTCAATTTTTTTATTTTACCAAATAAATCTACATTTCTTTTCAAAAAAAATATCACTAATTAGCTCAAGCATTTTTTCTGTTATCCCTTTAAATCTTTATGCTTGTGGTCAAATTTCTTCAATTAATTTACAGATTGCCTTATCCTTATTATTTCTAAAGTTTTTGTTTTCTTCGACTGATAAAGAAAAAATAATTGATATAATTTTTTTATCAATAATTTCAGCTATTTTAATATTGACCAGGGGTGAGTTTATCTTAATTTTTTTTATAATTATTTTTTTTGGATTAATTTGTAAAAAGATCAAAATAAAAAATTTTACCTTAATTATTTTGGTTGTCTTGCTAGTTGTTTCTCCTTATGCAACAAGAAACTATATCCATTTTAATCAAATTTTTCTTGTCAAATCTCTTGGCTTTAATTTATGGAAGGGTAATAATCAGTTAGCTCGTGTAGAGGGTTATGAAAATATTAGTAATAAAAATTTTGACAAATTAAGATCGGAAATTGATAGGTTGGAAAAAAATAAATATTATGAAATTAGTAGAGATGATGTTTTTTTAGAAGAAGCAAAGAAAAATTTAAATGAAGATATATCTAAATATATTAAATTATTTTTTAAAAAAATATTTTCTTTTTATTTTATAGATTTTAACTCAACATACCCAAAATATTATAATTTTTTAAATATATTGCCTTCAATATTTTTTGCTATATTTTCATTGCCTGGTATATTTCTTTTTTTAAAGAAAAAAAATATAAAACATAATTATATATTGCTATATTTGTTTTTGAATCTTGCGATATTTTCTATATTCTTTATCCTGCCTAGATATAAATTAATTATATTGCCCATACAAATTATAATCTCTACTCAATTCATCTTGGATTTCATAAAAAAAATAGCTGGTGATGATAAAAAATTTAATATTGAATAAAATATGAAAACATTGCGAAACTATAATATTCTATCCTATACCTTAATTTTTATAGCATTTTTATCTCTTTTTTTAGGTTTTTACTTTGATGAAAATTCAGCAGGAGCAGGCACATATGATGGTGACATTAAAAATATATGGAATAATTTACAAATATTTATAGTAAATGACATTACGTCAGCTATTGAAAGTGAAGATTATTATAGTAGTAGGACACCTGCATTTTACTTATTTAACAAAATATTCAATCCATTTACAGAAAACATAATTAGCTTTAGAAGAAGTGTTTTTATTATCTCTTTATCTATACCAATCTTATTTTATTTTTGTTTGAAACAAAAATTTTTAAAAGAAAATAATATACTATTATTATTAATTGCATCTACTTTATGCCTTAGCCCATATTATAGAACAAGTTCTTACTGGGGCCTTGAAGAAAATTATGGATTAATTTTTTTATTATTGACCTATTTATCACTTAGCAGTTTTCTAAAAAAAGAAAAAGAATACGGTTATAAAATTCATTTATTGTTATTTTTGTCGACATTTTTTAGTTCATGTTGCTTATATTTTGATCAAAAATTAATAATTATAACTATTATTTGTTTTACAAAAATTATTTTTTCTGAAAAGCCGAATAAATTAAAGCTATTATCTGTTTTTTATTATCTTATTTTTTCCCTTCCATATATATATCTAATTTCAATGTGGGGAGGATTGCTTCCTGATCAGATATTATCTGAAAGTAGACAGATAGGTAATAAAATATTTTTAATTCATGTTGGATATGCAATAACAATAATTGCTTTCTACTTTTTGCCTTTATTATCATTTAAAAAAGAAAATGTGAAAAATCAAACAAGAGATTTTTTTGTAAAAAAAACTAATTATTATATTATTTTTTTATTTTTGATATATCTCATTTACCTAATTCAGTTTTATGATTTTAATGAACAGACAGTTATAGGAAAAGGAATAATTCATAAAATTTCAATAATGTTATTTGCTGATAATTTTTTTCGTGCATTGTTTATTTATTTTTCTTTTTTCATATCTTTGATAATAATTCTAACTTTTGTTGAAAAAAGATTTATTGATATTCTAACAATATTTTATTTGTGTATTCTTTCTCTATTATTTTGGCCAATATTTCAAGAATACTTTGATCCATTAATATTACTCATGGTTTTTACCTTTTTTAGTACTAAATTAGTTATAAATTACAAAAACGTAACGATACTTTATATTTACCTATCTATACTGCTTGTGGGATCAAATATTTATTATACAAATCTCTTAAATGGATAAAAATCTTTTAAATCAGATGTCGGTTGATATTATATTACCTAACTATAATAGTTATCCCTTTCTTGAAGAAACTTTGGAATCTATAATTAACCAAACTTTTAAAAATTGGAAATTATATATTGCCGATGCTAATTCAGATACAAAAACAAAAGAAATATTAAAAAAATATAATAATTATCAAAATATAAATATTATATGGTTAAAAGAAAATAGGAAGCCAGGCTTTTGTAGAAACCTTTTGTTAAAAAATTCCAAGTCTGAATATGTAGCTTTCGTAGATTCTGATGACTTGTGGGAAAAGGAAAAGCTTTCGAAACAATTAAACTTCATGATAAAGAATAAGTTTGATTTTACATATACAAACTACACTGCCTTCAAATCAGAAAGTAAGGAAAATGATTACAAAAAAATTTATGCTCCAAAATACTTTACTTTTGAAAAATTTATTAAAAATACTTCGATTGGTACAAGCACAATGATTATAAAAAGGGAGGTAATTGGTAATATAGAGTTTACAAACACTAAAATTTGTGAAGATTATTTTTTTAAGTGTCAAATACTAAAAAAAATAAAACATGCTTACTGTTTACCTGAATATTTAACAAAATATAGAATAAGAAAAGATTCGTTACAAAGTAATAAATTAAGAAATTTTTATTGGATTTGGTATATAAATAAAAATTATAACCATTTAAGCTTTCTTAAAAATTTATTTTCAGTATTATGCATTTCAATCAATTCTATAAGAAAATATGGATTTAAATAATTTAATTTTATTTTTTATTTTAATAAGTTTCGGTCTATTTTTTTACAAATACTTTTT
>CACLHE010000037.1 GCA_902606665.1 uncultured Pelagibacteraceae bacterium | reverse complement strand
TATTCACATTATTAATTGCATTTTTATTAACTAATTGTACGGGTAATAATATGAAGCCAATAGATTTTAAAGATCAAAAACCAAGACTAATTATAGAAGATTATTTATCAGGCAATGTAAAAGCTTGGGGAATTTTACAAAATAGATCTGGTAAAGTGACAAGACAATTCTCAGCTGATTTGAATGGAAAATGGGATGGAAAACAATTGATTTTGGATGAGATATTTAATTGGTCAGATGGTGAGGTTCAAAAAAGACAATGGAAAATAAATAAAATTGATGAACATAATTATGAAGGAACAGCAGGAGATGTAGTAGGTAAGGCCAGAGGGTATTCTTATGGACCGGCATTTAAATTTGAATATGTTTTATTAGTTCCTGTTAAGGGTAAAGAAATGAAAATTACTTTTGATGATTGGATATTTAAACAAGACGATAAAGTTGCGATTAATAGAGCTATAATGACTAAGTTCGGAATAAAAGTTGCAGAATTAACAGTATTTTTTCAAAAAAATTAATAATTAATTTTTCTCATTCCCTTTTTTACTAAGAAAAAATATAACCAATTTGGCATAATTTTTAATAATTTCATTATCATAGTAAAAGCCATTGGAAAATGGATTTCAAATGCATTTTTTTTTGTTAAACCAGTAAACATTTTTTCCGCAGCAAATTCAGGAGATTTAATCATAGGCATTGGAAATTTATTTTTGTCTGTCATAGGGGTTTTGATAAAACCAGGACTTACTAATGAAACTCTTACGTTATGCCTTTTAAAATCAAAATAAAGACTTTCAGCTAGACTTATTAAAGCTGATTTTGATGCACAATAACCCGAAGCAGCTGGTAGACCTCTGTAGCCTGCTACTGAAGAAACTATAGAAATATGACCGTGTTTTCTTTCTCTAAAATAATCATTTACTGCCATGATGCAGTTCAAAGTTCCAAAAAAATTTGTTTCCATAATTTCTCTAATTTTTTCTGAACTAAGTTTTTTTTCCGCATCTGGATCATGCATTCCTGTACAAAATACAGAAACATCTATTGTTTTAAATTTTTCTATTATATTTTTAAAAGTATTTTTAGTTAAATTTTCATTTTTTACATCTAGAGGAAAAGGATGAATATTAGGATTTTGATTATTTAAATCTTTAAGTAAATTTTCTCTTCTTGCAGATGCGGCAACTTGCCAACCTTCATTTGCAAACTTTATTGCTAGAGCTTTTCCAATTCCACTGCTTGCCCCAGTAATCCATACGTTTTTTGACATGATCTTAATTTAAACACTTTTAATTAAAATGTAATAGAAAATGTGCGACAAGATGTGCGTAGAATTAAAAAAGGTTGAATTTATATATTATTTTTAATGAATAAAAAATATCTCATATTTGGTGCCACGGGCTCTATAGGTTCTAGTTTGGCGAGTCAAATGCATGAAGAAAAACAAGACTGTCATCTAATTGGAAGAAATAAAGAGGAATTAAAAGAAATTGCAAATAAGCTTAATTATACCTATTCAGTGTGTGATGTATTGAAACTTAATTTTGCTGATAAATTATTTCAAGATTTAATTGAAACAGAGATCCTTGGAATGGCTTATTGCGTAGGTTCAATTGATTTAAAACCTCTTAGAATAACAAGAGCAAAAGATTTTGTTTCTAGCTATGTTTTAAATTTAGTAGCAGCTACAGATATTATTAGAACATTTCAGGATAATTTAAAAAGAAACAATGGATCAATAGTAATGTTTTCTACCGTAGCAGCAAAAAAAGGATTTCCAAATCATAGTATAATTTCCCCCGCAAAAGCTGCTGTCGAAGGTTTGACAGTAGCTCTTGCAGCTGAGCTAGCTCCACATACTAGAGTAAACTGTATTGCTCCTAGTTTAACAAAATCAAAAATGTCAACATTCTTATTACAAAATTTAAAAACTTTAGATTCTATATCTAAGCTACATCCTTTAAAAAGAATTGGAGAAGGTGGTGATGCAGCAAATTTAGCTAAATTTTTATTATCCAAAAATAGCTCGTGGATAACTGGGCAAATAATCGGGGTTGATGGAGGTAGAGCAACAATAGCTTAAATTTATGTATTCAAAAAAACAAATCAACTTAAAAGCTTGGATGATGCAAAAATGGAGAACTAAATCAGGAAAAAAATCTTCTCTAACGGGAGAACGTTATTTACCAGAAAAAGCTATTAAAGCTCTATCTTCTTTTGAATATAGACTGACAACAAAAATGAAAAGAAATGCATCAAAAATAGGCAAACAATTTTCAAAGCAACCAAAATATATAGCTGATAAAATAAGAAAGTACAGAAATGAATGGAAAATTGATAATAAAGTTAAATATAGTAATTATACAAAACCTAATCTTAGGAAAAAATTATTTGAAAAAATTAAGGCTACTAAAACTCATGGGACAAAGGAAGGACAATGGTCAGCTCGAAAAGCCCAACTATTAGCAAAAAAATATAAAGCTCTAGGAGGCGGATATTATTAATGTCATTAGCTAAAAAAGTTATTTCTTTACTAATATTTACTCTTCTTGCATTTGGAGCTTCTGCGTGGGGAAGCTACGTAACTAATTTATACAAAGAGCCTTGGTACTCTATGATAGTAAAACCTTCATTCAATCCACCTGAATGGGTTTTTGCTCCAGTATGGATAACTTTGTATATAGCTATGTCGGTTGCCATCTGGTTAGTTTGGATAAATCCAAAAAGAGTTGAAAAAATTATTTATATATACTTTATTCATCTACTTATTAATGGAAGTTGGAGTATATTTTTCTTCGGACTTCACCTAATACTTGCATCTTTAATAATAATTGGAATTATTATTTTTTTTGTCATTTGGTTAATGAAATTATATTACCCTATCAACAAAATTAGTTCATATTTAATGGTTCCCTACCTTTTGTGGCTAGGTTATGCATTTGTTTTAAACTTCTATATTTTTATACTTAATTAAGTTGTGATATATTTCCCAAAAAGGGAATCATGGATGATGTAGTTGTTGTTGGTGGTGGAATTATTGGAGCCGCGACGGCATATTTTTTATCAAAAGAAGGAAGAAAAGTAAGGGTTATAGAAAGAGATCCTGCATATAAAAAAGCATCTTTCCCATTATCTTTGGGTGGTTTTAGAAGACAATTTTTTCAAAAAGAAAATATTAATTTAGGTAAATTTGCTTTAGAATTTATCTCAGATATTTCTAATACCCTAAAAACAAAAACTAATCCTAAACCAACTGCGAGCATAGTACCAAATGGTTATTTATTATTATTTGGGCCCGAACATGCAGAGGAACAGTATGAAGCATTAAAAAATCATAAAGAATGTGATGCCGGTACAAAAAATATTCCTGCAAGTAAACTGAAAGAAGTTTTTAGTTGGATCAATCCAGAAGGCTTGGAAACTGCAACTTATACTGATAGCAAAATTGAAGGTTGGATTGATCCTCACATGTTTCATAACGCTTTAAAAAATAAAGCTATTGAATTGGGAGCGAAGTTTGAAAAAGGTGACGTCAAAAAAATTAGTGATATTAAAGCAAAAACTATCGTATCCGCAGCTGGGTGTTGGACAAAAGAATTGCTTGATGACATTCCTGTTGCGCCACAAAAACACACTGTGTTTAGAGTAAAATGTCCTAAACATTATCCCGAAATGCCTTTGACAGGAGACTTACCTTCAGGAGTATACTGGAGACCAGAAGGTAAAGAATATCTTGCAGGATCTCCAAATTCTAAATTTGATTGCCCAGATTTAGAACCTGAATGGGATGATTTTGAAAATCTTGTATGGCCAGCATTAGCAAATAGAGTTCCTGAATTTGAGCAATTAAAACTAACAGGTGGTTGGGCAGGCTACTATGATTGCAATACTTTAGATAACAACGCTATCGTAGGAAAACATCCTAAATATGAAAATGTATTCTTGGCAACTGGATTTACGGGTAGAGGTTTAATGCAATCACCAGGAATTGGCAGAGGTTTAACCGAATTAATCACTACAGGAAAATATCAAACTATAGATTTGTCTTGCTTCGGAATTGATAGAATCTTTGCTAAACAAAAAAGAACAGAACCTTACGTTCTGTAATCTAGGTCCCGCAGAAAGTTTTATATATTTTATCGCTTGGTGGAGCAGGTGACCGATATTTGTTAATTTGTTCACTATTTTCATAAGGTTTTTCTAATATTTTTAGTAAGTTTTGCAGTGGATTTAAATCGTCATTATTTGCAGCTTCTAAAGCTTCTTCAACTTTATGATTTCTAGGAATAACCAAGGGGTTATTTGAGCGCATTAATTTTAAAGATTTTTCGGGTGAATTATTATTTTTTTTTAAACGTTCTTGCCATTGTTTTTTCCAATTAAGAAAATTTTGATTGTCATATATTTTGTTTTTTTCAAGAGTTTGATTCATCAAAAAACAAAAAGTATTTGTGTAATCAGCCTTGTTTTTATGCATCCAAGTTAATAAATTCATAATTAATTTTTTATCTTCAGATTCTTCCCCTAACAAACCTAATTTTTTACTCATCATTTCAAACCATTTTTTTTCATATATTTCAGAAAAATTATTTACAATTTCGGTTGCAATTTGAATAGATATATTTTTATCTTCATTAATTAATGGTACAAGGCATTCTGCAAATCTAGCTAAATTCCATTTAGTAATACCAGGTTGATTAAAAAAAGCGTAACGACCATTCTGGTCTATTGAACTAAATACTGTTTCAGGATCATATAAATCCATAAAGGCACAAGGACCATAATCAATTGTTTCCCCTGATATAGCCATATTATCCGTATTCATTACTCCATGAATAAAACCGACTCTCATCCAATCCAAAACAAGTTTTATTTGTTTATCGATCACAATTTTTAATAAATCAATTGCTGGAGTTTTTGAGTCTTTAATATTTGGATAATGACGATTTATTGTATAATCAAATAAAGTTTTCAAATCTTTCTGATCTTTGGCAATAACAGCATATTGAAAAGTTCCGACCCGAATATGACTTTCAGCAACTCGAGTTAATATAGCGCCAATCAAAGGAGTCTCACGAATAACGTCCTCACCTGTTTTAACAACTGCCAAACTTCGAGTTGTAGGAATTCCAAGGTGATGCATAGCTTCACTAATGATATATTCTCTCAACATTGGTCCTAAAGCGGCTCTACCATCGCCATTTCTTGAGTAAGGTGTTTTTCCTGAACCTTTAAATTGAATATCAAAACGTTTATTATTTTTTGATAGGTGTTCACCTATAATAATTGCACGTCCATCACCCAATATAGTAAAATATCCGAATTGATGACCTGCATAAGCCTGTGCAATTGTGTCTGATCCTTCAGGCAATAAATTTCCAGAAAAAATTGAAGCTAAATTTTTATCACTTATGCTAGAAAAATTTAATCCTAATTTTTTAGACAAGGAATGATTTAAAATAACAAGTTCAGGCGCTTTTACAGGCGTTGGCGCTAACTTAGTTAACATACTATCTGGCAATTTTGAATATGTATTATCAAATTGCCAACCTATTTTATTGTTATATGACATATTAAAAAATTTAAGCGGTAATTAAGCTTTTAATACTTCAGCTTGATCTTTTTCAGCCACAACTTCTGTTTTGAATTGATTTGATATTTTCTGAACTTCAACAGCTGACACTTTATATTCTGCACACATTGTTTCTTCATCTTTTCCATGACCAGTTACCATATTGACCATATGTTCTGGAAAATGAAAAGTAGTAAACACTATACCTTCTTTAACTTTTGGCGTGACTTCCACTTTTAAAGAGACTTCACCTCTTCCAGAATAAAGTCTTCCAATATCACCTGTATTTAATTCTCTATATTTTGCATCTTTTGGATGAATTAATAAAACGTCTTCATCTACAATTTTAATATTTTTAGTTCTTTTCGTCATCGTTGCTGCATTATAATGTTGTAAAACTCTACTTGTAGTTAATATTAAAGGATATTCTTTTTTATTTTTCTCTAATTCACTACTTTCTTTCCAGTCAAAATACTTAATTCTACCTTTTCCTAATTTAAATTCTTTTTGATGTAGAATTTTTGTGTCGGTTCCATCTTCTTTTACCGGCCATTGTAATCCTAATTTACCAAGTCTTTCTCTAGTTATGCCCTTAAAGAAAGGAACTACATCTGCAATTTCTGCCAATACTTCATCGGCATCATAGGTTTTTTGATCATATCCAAGTTTCTGCATCATATCTGTCACTATTACTCCATCAGGTTTTGTTCCCGGAAGTGGTTCGGCTGCTCTATTAACTCTTTGAACTCTTCTTTCGGTATTTGTAAAAGTTCCATCTTTTTCAAGGAAAGTTGTTCCAGGTAAAACAACATCTGCATGTTTAGCAGTTTCGCTTAAAAATATTTCTTGAACCACTAATAGATCTAATGCATTCATTGCTTTAGCAACATGCGCGCTGTTAGGATCTGTTTGAACTACATCTTCACCAATAATCCATACAGCCTTAACTTCTTTATTTATTGCTGCATCAAAAATTTGTGGAATCTTTAATCCAGCTTTTGTTGGATGAACAACTCCATATTTTTCTGTATAAAAATTTTGAATTTTTTTGTCTGCTACTGGAAAATATCCTGCACCTTGGTGTGGTTGACATCCCATATCAGCAGCACCCTGAACATTATTTTGACCTCTTAGCGGATTAACCCCAACACCTTGTCTTCCAATATTTCCTGTTATCATAGCAAGATCAGCAATTAGCATTACTGTTTTTGAGCCCTGTTCATGCTCAGTAACACCAAGGCCATGAAACTCCATTGAATTTCCTGCGGTTGCGTAAGCTATAGCAGCTTCTTTAACTTGCTGTTTATCAACTCCCGCAACTTTAGCTAACTGATCGATGTTTAATTTTTTAATTCCTTTAAGGAAATTTTCAAAACCTTCTGTTCTACTTAAAATAAAATCTTCTTTTTGTAATTTAGATTCTATAATGAAATATAGCATCATGTTTAGAACCGCTACATTAGTTCCAGGTCTTAATCTAATATGGTAATCAGCCATTCTTGCAAGTTCAGTTGTAACAGGGTCTAA
>CACLHE010000036.1 GCA_902606665.1 uncultured Pelagibacteraceae bacterium | reverse complement strand
ATTAAAAATGTCAGACTTAAATTTGCTCGCAAAAACGAACTTTTCTAAGTCGAAAATAGATAAAAATTTAATCAATGGAAATATTCTAATAAAAAAAGATAAACATAGATTTTTGGGTATTTTTAGCTACCAGAATGACGAAATAATAATTGGTAAATCAAATGTTAGAAATTCTTTTTTGGATGGAAAATTAGAAGGTAAAATTAAGTTATTGCCCTATTTTAATTTTGATCTCGGTCTTAATTTAAATAGCATTAATTTTACCAAATTATATAATTATTTTTTAACTTTAGATAAGGCAAAATTATTTAGAGTCAATAATAAAATAAATGGAAATTTGGATCTTTCTGCTGAAAAAATATATTCAAGTTATAATTTAGTAAAAACTTTTGAATCAGAAATAAAGTTTAATAATGGAAATATATCAATTGAAAGATTTTTAATAAACCTAGGAAAATTAGGTGCAGCGGATATTCTAGGAGAAATAAATAATGACAAAAAATTTACCAATTTTAAATATGAAAGCAATGTATTTATTGATAACCAAAAAAAATTTTTAAGTAAATTTGGTATTTATAACAAACAAAGTATTTCACCTAATTTTTTTATTTCAGGAAATTTTAATTTACAAAAGGTGAGAAGTAGCTTTTATGAAATATCAGGTGATAAAAAGTTTGATAAAGATGACATTAATTTCATAGAAAAAGAATTTAATGATTTAATGTTAATAGATGGTTATGAAAGCTTATTTCGTTTTCCAAAATTTAAAGAATTTATCAAGTCAATAACAACAGAAACTAATTAATTTAATTAGGTTTTATCATTTTTTTTGGATTAACAACTTTATCAAATTCTTTTTCACTTATAAGTCCAGATTTAACAGATTCTTCTTTCAGTGTTGTTCCATTTTTATGAGCCCTCTTTGCTATTTTGGCAGCGTTGTCGTATCCTACTCTAGGTGATAATGCTGTTACCAACATCAGAGAATTGTCTAAAAACTTTTTTATTTTTTTTTTGTCAGCTTTAAGACCTCTAATACAATAATTAGCAAAACTTTTTGAAGAGTCCGCCATTATATGGATTGATTGTAATATGTTATGAATTATTAAAGGTTTAAAAACGTTTAATTCAAAGTGTCCATGAGATCCCGCCATTGTTATTCCATTATGATTTCCTATAACTTTTACACAAACCATGGTAACAGCTTCACATTGAGTTGGATTTACTTTACCAGGCATAATTGATGAACCAGGTTCATTTTCAGGCAGAATAAGTTCTCCATAACCAGCTCTTGGTCCCGATCCTAAAAATCTTATATCATTTGCTATCTTCATCAAACAAACAGCAGTCGTATTCATTGTTCCAGAAAAATTTACCACAGCATCATGTGCAGCTAAAGCCGCAAATTTATTTTCAGAAGGTTTAAAAGGTAGTTTTGTCATTTTTCTTATTTCTTTAACTATTTGTTTGTCAAAGCCTTTTCTAGTATTTAAACCTGTACCAACCGCGGTGCCACCTTGTGCCAGGTAATATATTTCATAAAGAGCATGTTCTATTCTTTTTATACATTTACTTAACTGTGAATAGTATCCTGAAAATTCTTGTCCTAAAGTTATTGGCGTAGCATCTTGAAGATGTGTTCTTCCAACTTTTACAATTTTATTAAATTGTTTGGATTTTTTCTTTAGTTCACTATTAAGCAACTTTAAGGATGGTAATAATTTTCCAGTAGCTCTTATAGCGACAGCCATATGCATTGCTGTTGGAAACACGTCATTTGTTGATTGAGATTTATTAACATGGTCGTTAGGATGCACTGGTTTTTTACTTCCTATTTTGCCACCCAGAAGTTCTATCGCTCTATTAGATATTACTTCATTCACATTCATATTAGTTTGGGTGCCAGAACCTGTCTGCCAGACTTTTAAAGGAAAATGATCTTTATGTTTTCCTGAAATAATTTCATTAGCCGCTTTAATAATTGTTCTGCTTATTTTTTTATCGATATCACCATTTCTCGCATTTACTATTGCAGCAGCTTTTTTAATCATAGCAATAGATTTAATTACAATAGGTCTCACCAAAAAGTCACCTATATCAAAATATTTATTGGACCTTTGTGTTGAAGCTCCCCAGTATTTATTAGCAGGAACTTTGATTTTTCCTAGAGAATCAAACTCAGTTCTAAACTTCATATTTATAACAATAGCCACAAAATTAGCGAAACTATGGCAATAATACAGATTAAAGCGCGCACCCCAAATAGATACCTTCGTATTTTTGCTGAAGAATTATGATCTTTACCTTTTCCTGCACCTAAAGAGATTACAAAATAAAACATCAACAAAATAATGATTATAATTATAAGAATTTCAAATTTTTCAAACATTAGTATAATTACTTATACGTTTTTATTATTAATTTATCTATAATCAAATAGATGACTTATTTAAAAAAAAATGACAAGATTTGATATATGAAAGAAAATTTAAATATTATTTTAACGTTTCTTGATGAAGGAATATCTCGAATCAAAATAAAAGATCCAAGCAATTATAATGCGTTATCTTCAAAAAATATTATTTCCTTAATTAACATTTTTAAAAGTTTAAACAAAGATGATAAAACTAAAGTCATAATTATAGAAGGATCAGGAAAAGGATTTAGTGCGGGTCACGATTTAAAGGAAATTCGCTCTTTAAAAAATAAGCCAAAGTATAAAAAATTGTTTAACTCATGCTCGAAATTAATGTTAGAAATTATTGAAGGCAGAAAACCTGTTATTGCAAAAGTTCATGGAGCAGCTTTTGCTGCTGGGTGCCAATTAGTTGCAAGTTGCGATTTAGCAATTAGTTCAGATGATGCGATATTTGCAACACCAGGGGTAAATATAGGATTGTTTTGTAGTACACCGATGGTAGCTGTTAGCAGAAAAGTAAGCAGAAAAAAAACAATGAAAATGTTATTAACTGGAGATCCTATAAGCGCAGCATATGCTAAAGAAATTGGATTAATTAATGATCATTATCCTATTTCAAAATTAGAGGATGAAGTTTTGAAACTTGCCAAAAAAATTGCTTCAAAATCTAATCTCACAATTAAAATTGGTAAAAAAGCTTTTTATAAACAATTAGAAATGCCTTTAAGCAAAGCTTATAAATACACAAGTAAAGTTATGACTGAAAATGCCATGAAACTTGACGCTGAAGAAGGAATTTCAGCTTTTTTGGAAAAAAGAAATGCAAGATGGAAAAACAAATAATGACCGACTCTTCTAACCAAGACGAAAATATAAAAAAAATTCTTGCCACTTCAAAAACAATCGCAATGGTTGGAGTAAGTTCAGAAAAAAAGGAAATTTCGAACAATATTAAAAGAAGACCTTCAATTATTGTAATGAAATATCTTCAAGAATTTGGATACAAAGTTATACCAGTTAATCCTTTTGCTGTTGGAAAAAAAATACAGGGTGAAAAAGTTATAGAAAAACTAGAGCATATTGACTTACCTGTGGACATAATTGATGTTTTTCGTCCATCAAATGAGACACCAGTTATAGCTAAGCAAGCAGTTAAGATTGGAGCAAAAGTTTTATGGTTGCAATATGGGATTCATAATGAGGAAGCAAAAGAGATAGTAAAGTTGGCAAATATTTCTTATGTATCTAATAAATGTATTAAACAGGAATATCAAAAATTATTTTTGAAAGTGAACCCAGTTTTTCCGGCATTGAAGACAATCTAAATTTTTCTAGATTAATGATCGATAATAATAAGATAGTTCAAGACGATCCAAGTCAAAAAGAATTAAAATTTATTGTTGAACTGCTTAATTCCAACAAGCTGTTAGAAGCTCATCAAGAAGCAAATAAGCAGTTAATTAAATATTCAAAGTCTTCAATTTTATATAATATGCTTGGAGCTATACTTGCTCGACAAAATAAGTTTAAGGATGCTTTGTTTAATTACAATAAGTCTTTAAAAATTAACCCAAACTATTTTCAAGCTTATAATAATTTAGGAGCTTGCTTATATGACATGGGAAAAATAAATGAATCGATTAAAAATTATAAAAAAGCAATTGAAATTCAGCCTAACCATGCCGATGCACATAACAATCTTGGAACCGCATTTAAAGAATTGGGAGAAAAACAAAAATCTATTCAAAGCTATCTCAAAGCAATTGAAATTCAGCCTAATCATGCCGATGCACATAATAATCTTGGGGTAACATACAAGGAATTAAAAAATTACGAAAAATCCGTTTTTCATTATGAGAAGGCGCTGCAAATCAAACCAGATTCTGCAATTACTTATTCAAACATCGGAAATGTCCACCGGCTATTGGGAAACTATGATAAAGCAATAAGTTGTCATAAAAAAGCGATTCAAATTAATCCAAAATATGCAGAGGCTTACAGTAATTTAGGTATTTCGCTTCAACTATCTAATGAAATCGAAAAAGCAGTTGAATGTTTTGATAAAGCAATAGAAATCGACCCCAATTTTTCAGAAGCTCAACATAATCAAAGCCTTCTAAAGCTTTTACAATCTGATTTTGAACAAGGCTTTAATAAGTATGAATGTAGAAAAAAAATATTATCTATCGATTTTTACAAAAAAAACACTCCAAAAACTACGGAGTGGAAAGGTGAAGATTTAACAAATAAAACTATTCTAATTATAGCAGAGCAGGGGGTGGGGGACGTTATACAATTTTTTAGATATATTCATATCATTAAAGTTAATTACTCATCAAAAATTATTTTTAAAGTACAAAAAAGATTGGCTCATCTATTTTCAAATTGCGGTATTGCAATTATTTCAGAAAAAGAGATTTTACCCAATCATGACTACTATATATTTTTAATGAGCTTGCCTAAAATATTTTATAGTAAGGCAAAAAATTTACCTAAACAAATTAATTACATACCTAAAAATGAAAAAATATTTTTAAAATGGAAAGAAAAACTAAGTAAAATTAATGGAATTAAAGTTGGAATTAATTGGCAAGGAAATAATTCTTATCTTGGCGATCGTCTAAGGTCAATACCACTTAATTTTTTTGAAATTTTGTTTACAGTAGAAAAAGTTAACTTTATTAATTTACAAAAAGATTTGGGTACAGAACAAATAAAAAATTTTAAATATAAAGATAAACTTTACGATTTTTCTTCAGAAGTGGATAGTGGCAAAAATGCTTTCGAAGACACTATAGGGATTTTGAATAATATTGATTTAGTTATTTCATCTGATACCGCTTTGCCACATTTATCTGCTACTCTGGGAATAAAAACCTGGTTAATGGTGCCTTTCATTCCAGACTGGAGATATTTTTTAAAAATAGATCATTCGCCATGGTATGAACATATGAAAATATATAGAAATGAAAAATCAAATGATTGGACTAAAGTTTTTGAAAAAGTAAAAAAAAACTTGATAAGTGAATTTAATGACTAAAAATTTTTTTATTCACATAGGCAATCACAAGACTGGAACTACTGCTATACAAACGTTTTTAAATTATAATTCTAATAAATTAAAGTCTGAAGGTATTGAATACACAAAGATAGGCTTTACAGAACAGTATCCGTATAACAATCATAATATTGCCTGGGAATTAAATGGAGATATCAGGTTTAGCCCGAAAGACAAAAAATTAGATGATTTATATGATTTTATATCAAATTGTAAAAGCAATGTTATTATTAGCAGTGAAGATTTTCAAAATTTAGAATTTGATACAATTAAATTTGATAGATTTAAACATACGATAAAAAAAAATAATTTTAATATAAAAATTATTCTTTATTTAAGAAATCAGATAGATTACTTTGCTGGAATTTATCAGATAATGTTGCTTTTAGGTTATCCCATAAAAAACATAGAAAATGTATATCCCGCGTTGGAAGAAAATGATTTTATTAAACTAAAACATCCTCTCAAAGTAAGAATCTGGTTTGATTACAACAAGCAGATAAACCATATAAAAAAAATTTTTGATATAGAAAGCAAAGATATTATTTGCAAATCTTATGATGAAAACAAGAATAGACTATTAAAAAGTTTTCTTGATATTATCAATGTATCTAATAAAGATATTGAATACGATAAGTTTAAAGGAATTAATGAGTCAATTACCGCTTTATCCGTTTGTATGTTAGAATTTTTTAACCATAAACAGGAAAAATTTGATTTAAGTAGCAAAGATGCTTTAAAGATAAAAAGTTTACTAGCTAATAAAGAAGTTTTTCCTGGAAAAAAATTTATTATTAAGGATGAAAAATTAAAAAGTTTTATGATTAAAAGATTCAAAGATTCAAATAATTTAGTTGAAAACGAATTTAATATCTCAATAAATCAATTTTTGGATTAAGATGATAAAAATTGGATCTAAATTTGTTTTTTTCATTACTTTAATTTTTTTATATTCATGCGCCAAGCCCATTGTCGTAGAAGTAGTTTTGCCTGAAGACGAAAAATTAAATTGTGAGCAATTAAAAAATGCAATTACAGAATCAAAAAAAATTAGAAGAGATGCAGAGTACGCCAAAGAAGGAACAGGCGGAAATGTTGCTAGGATGATGCTTTTTTGGCC
Organism: uncultured Pelagibacteraceae bacterium; assembly: GCA_902606665.1. Classification (GTDB taxonomy): domain Bacteria; phylum Pseudomonadota; class Alphaproteobacteria; order Pelagibacterales; family Pelagibacteraceae; genus AG-414-E02. Next base: position 658 of record CACLHE010000036.1, on the reverse strand, counting down.
TGCTTGGGCAAAAACACTCCACAATGCAGATGTGGCAGTACAAGCTGCTAATGATCGTATTTATCATTTATATAAAATTATGAAAAAAAAAGAATGTAAAAGTGCAGATGCGGTTTATACGGAAATTACGAATTATGCTATTTCGCAAAATACTGTATCTCAACAATTAAAGGATTTAAATGAAATGTATAATTCTGGAATTTTAACCAAAGAAGAATTCGAATTAGCCAAACAGAAAACTTTAAATCAGTAGGAACATAAAAAATGGATAATAGTAGATATAAATTAATTGAAAAATTAATATTTTATTTAACCTTTATAGTTTTTTTTGTTATTGGCGTTAAATCATTTCGAGACTACGGTATATCCTTAGATGAAAAGTGGCATAGAGAAACAGGAATATTATTTTATAATTATATAAAAGGATTTTTTTTTGAGCTTAATAACTTACAAAAAGTTGATTCATTTGCAATTAAAGAAATAATTGAAAATATTGATAAGTCACCAGCAACACACCCCGTAGTTTTCGATTTACCAGTTGAATTTATTATTGATTTATTTGGAATTAAAAACTCATACCAAATTTTTCAATTAAGGCATTTTATAAATTTTTTTTATTTTTTTATTTCAATTTATTTTTTTTATAAGATATTAAGAA
>CACLHE010000035.1 GCA_902606665.1 uncultured Pelagibacteraceae bacterium | reverse complement strand
ATTTTATTTAATACTTGTTCTGATATTTTTCTGTATATCTTTTCGTTTAAACCATCAGTTAGCGAATATTTAGGTATCAATTTATTTACATAGTCTTCCTTATCTGTTGGTACAACATAATCTGGATTTGTGATTTGATATTTTTTTTTGAAATAGTTAATTTTTCCACTTATAAAAACTAATGTATTTAAAGGAAGAATTTTTCTTATATATCCTTCTCTGCTGTTAAAAAAAACTATATCAATTTTACCTTTGTTATCTTCACATAAAACTTTATTTGGTAAATTTCTTATTCTCGGAAAATTGTACTTTATAACTTTTACTTTAATAGTTGTAATTTTTCCAATCTCAAGTTTATCAAGTTCTTTAATATTTGACCTATCAGTAAAACCTTGAGGGATATTCCACAATACATCAATTACTCTCTCTATATTTTTTTTCTTTAATAATTTTTTAATTTTATTACCAACGCCTTCTAATTTAGAGACTTTTTGAGTTAAATAATCACAAATTTTTGACTGATTCATTATATATAATATATAATAAATTTTGTTTACTAATGACAAATAAAGAAATTCTTAAAAAGCAAATTGTTTATAGATCCTGCCACAGAGGAACAAAAGAAATGGACTTATTGCTTGGTAACTTTGTTAAAAAATATATTTCTACCTTTAATAACGAGGAAATTGATGATCTTAACAAATTATTGATGATAGAAGATGAAATCATTCGTAATTGGTATTATAAAAATGATTCTAAAGCTATTATAGAAAAAACAAAAGTTTCAGAATTACTTAGAAATTTTAAACTATAATAAGTGGCGGAGAGAGTGGGATTCGAACCCACGAATGAGTTGCCCCATTGCTGGTTTTCAAGACCAGTGCTTTCAACCGCTCAGCCATCTCTCCAAGTAAGTTAATATATTTTAAGTCTTACTTATACAACCAAAATTTAAAATTATTTTTTGTTCTTCTAAACGCCTGATCGATTAGGTACTAAAGATGTATTGTCCGGTATATGATGATTTGTTGCAGCTTTATGAAATTTGTAACGATCATATGCAAAATTCTGGTTTAATGTATCATTTACAAATTGCTTAACAATTTCTGGTTCTTTAAGATTAGCGTTACATAATTTTTCTTGTTTGTAATCTTTGAAAGCATCAAAAACCTTTTTCAATGCTTTTACACGTTCATCACTTGTGTCTTTATAAAATTCAGGGCTTTTGATTACTGGTAACAACTCAGGGTACTCAACAACTATCGCAAACACCTTATGTAAAATATTAGCTTCGAGCTTGTGTGGTATATTTAGTAAAGATCTATAGTGATAAGTTTCGAATATGTTTTTAAGGTAGTCATCAGGAAGCATATTAGATTCCTCTGCAAGTTTGTATAATTCTGTATCAGGGTATGGTGTACATATTGACGCCCAAGCATACCAAGGTTTACATCTAATATTTAGTTCGAGAGTTTCAATATCATCATTAAACGTTGATGTTGGAACACCCATCATATTTTGGAAGCTAAATCTAATACCATATTGATGCATCATGTCAGCAGGACGTATCATCCTATCTTTTGTAATATTTCTTTTTAAAATAATTTTTCTTATTCTATCGTTTCCTGCTTCACAACCTGTAAATATTTTTCCACAACCAGCTTTGGCTAACAATTTAATTCTTTCTTCGTTATCTAATGCTTCAGGTCTTAAAGAGCAAATAAATGGTACACCAACCTCCTTAGGGTATTTTTCTGCTAATTCTTCAAGATTTTTTATTTTAATAAAAAAGTGGTCTCCAACAAATTGGAACATTGAAGGATTGTGTGTTTTTTTAAGTCCTTTTAGTTCCTCACAAATATTATCTATGCTTCTAAAGTTAATGTAACCTGCATTTAAATCAAAAATTTCTTTATATCTTTTGTTATGACAGTATGTACAGTTGTATGGGCAACCACGACCTTCTAATACATTATATAATCCACCTGGCTGTTTTTTATGAGCAAAAATTTCTCTATCAGGAAAATCTATTGTGTTTATATCTTTTATCGGCGGACGCACTTTATTTACAAATGTTTTTCCGTCTACTTTAACCGATAAGTTTAAAATACCTGAAATATCTTTTCCTTTTTCCAAAGCATCTATAAGTTCAGGCATTGCTTCCTCAGCCTCGCCTTGGCACACTCCATCAACATATTTATCTTTTATGGTATCAGGAGAGAATGTTCCAAGAGGTCCTCCAATAAGTGAAAAAATATTTTTATGTTTTTTTCTGACTTCTTCGTTAGCTTTTAGAATAGGAACTCTTTCACAATCCATCCCGCTATAACCTATTAGATCAGGTTTAAAATCATCTACAACTTGATGAAAGTTTTCACGGTTTATGAAAACACCTTTTACGTTATGTCCTAACTTCTTTAGAACCGTTGAAACATACATTATTCCAAGTGGTTCGTCTGATAAGGATAGGGTCGCAAATAATACTTTCATATTAATCTCTCTCTTTAATCTCTAGTACAGTAATAGCTAAGAAAATACAATATCATATATGCCAATGGTTTGCGAACTATTCTATTCGATATTTCTCGATTCATATGGTCTATACGAAGATTTTCTTAATAAATAAGCGGCTATTAAACCTTTAATTTCAGCCATATGTATTCGACGCTGTTTTCTATTATTTGTTAATATAAATTTCATACACTTAATGAATGATTTAATCAAAGTGGGGAAGGTTTTCTTAAAAGCATATAAGTAACCACTGTATTTTCTTAAATAATAAAATTTAGACCAACAATAATGCCAGTTACGCTGCAAAGAAGCTTGAAAATTAAATTTTGGGTTATGGGATTGGCCACCTAAGTGTTCAAATTTTATTTTTTCACATACATACATTTTTTTACCAACCCTAGCTACTCTTTTTGATAGATCCCACGTTTCAAAGTAAATGAAAATATTTTCATCAAATAAACCTATATTTTTAAATTCACTTTTCCTAATGATGAATGTTCCATCTATAATATCAACTTCTTTCATTCCAAATTTTTCTGAAATATTGTTTTTAATCTCAGGTTTTTTTGAATAAAGCTCATAATTTTTATATATAGACTCGTCTTTATAAGTTGGAGCAAACATTGCGAAATTATTAAATTTTGTTACACACTCAATTAAATCATCAATGCATTTTTTTGGGAGGATCACGTCGGCTGGATTAAAAAAGATAAAATCGGTTTTGGATTCCTTTATACCTAAATTTGCACCTTTAGAGAAACCTAAGTTTTTATCAGGAATTATAACTCTTACATTTTTGTATTCTTTTTCGAGTATTTCTTTAAGTTCTTTATCTTGAGAATTTTCAATGATCAATATTGGTATATTTCTATCAATTGTTTTTACAAGATTTATTATTAAGTGCCTACTGTGAAATGATAAAATTAATATTGTAAACATAATTTATTGAATGATACTTATCTTAAATTTCCAAAAAATATAATAAATAAAATCTTTCCAACTTACTTTATCACTAAAAATTCTTTTAAACATTCTCTCAATTCTTTTTGTTGGGTATTCAAAATCAATTTTATTTTGTATTTTTGTTTCTACCGAGTCATTTTTAAAATAGACATTAAAGTAAGGAAAATTTTTTTGGATTTCCTCTACATTAGTAATTTTAAATTTCCATGTTTTAAATTTCTTTTTAAGTTCTTTAAAAGATTGTTCTTTCTTATAAAATTTAAACTTATCATTTGAAGGAACTTCAGCTACTCCTTCTATTAAACATTTTTTAAAACCTTTAAGACCTTTAATAACTTTTAAATCGTGACCTTGTGCATCTACATGAAGATAGTTAATAATTTTAATGGAGTTTTTTTTACAGAATTTTTCAAGAGTCAGAACTTTCACTTTGTAGCATTTTTTTGTTTTTGTGCCTTTCACAACAGTTTTAAAAAGATGATCAGTAGAATTTGTCCAAAATTTATTTAATTTCTTTTCTGGTTTAAGAAGTGAGGATGCCACTTTGTAATCTGTTTCGTAAAATATATGTTTACCATTAAAGTCAGATACAGCAACATTAATTATTTTGTAATTTGTAATTTTCAATTTAAAGAATTTTTCAATTTTTCTTAAATTTTCAAAAATTTTATTTTTTGATCCTTTTATTGGTTCAAAAGCAAAAACCTTTATCTTAGGATTCATGAAAGCAAACATAATACCATGAAATCCATCATCTGCTCCAACGTCAAAAGCTGCATTCATCTTATTTTTTTTCTAAATTTTTTTTTATATGAGGATGTTCCATTTCTGTATATAAACATAATTGTAATTTGATTTGAACTTAAAATGACATTAAAAATTAAGGACATTAGGATGAAGAATTACAGAAGGATTGAATAATGCAATACTATCATAAAGTTTTTATTTTTATCTTTGTTTTTAAAATCTTAATATTCAATCAAACTTTTATTGCTTACTCGGAAGAGACTTTTGATTCTTGGTTGGCATCTTATAAACAATCAGCATTAAAAAAAGGTATATCTAAACAAACTATAGATACTGCATTTAAAAATGTAAAATTTTTAGAAAAAGTTATAAAATTTGATAGAAAACAACCAGAGTTCTATGAAGATACAATTACATATGTTTCTAAAAGAGCAAATGAAAGAAGAGTTAAAATTGCAAAAAAATTATTTGAAAAAAACATGTCTTTATTTAGTGAAGTGGAAACTAAGTTTTCTGTTGAAAAAGAAGTTTTGTTGGCCTTATGGGGTATAGAAACTAATTTTGGAAAACATGTTGGAAAGATGGATATAATTTCATCTCTAGCTACATTAAGTTATGATAAACGTAGAAGAGATTTTTTTTCATCACAACTGTTTATTCTCCTTGAGTTAATAGATAAAGAATTGATAGATCCAAATACTCTATACGGATCTTGGGCTGGTGCATATGGAAATTTTCAATTTATGCCTTCTTCAATAAAGCAGTACGCTATTGATTATGATAAAAATGATAAGATAGAATTAAAAAATTCCTTAGAAGATTCTTTAGCTTCGGCCGCAAATTATATTAATAGAATGGGGTGGAAAGAAAAAGAACCTTGTTTTTTTAGAGTAAAACTTAATAATAATATAAAAGATAAATATATAAATACTTCTGCCAGAAAATTATCAAATAAATTAAAGATAAAAAAATGGAAAAAAAAAGGAGTTACAAATTATGACGGAACTGAACTTAAAACTAATTTGAAAGCTGCATTAATCCAGCCTGATGGAAAACCTGGTACACCAACTTATTTAGTTTTTGAAAATTATGAAAGAATATTGAAATGGAACAGATCACTGAGATTTGGAATCAGTGTTTGTACACTAGCCAATATGATAGAAGATAATCTATGAAGAAAATAATTTTAATTCTACTATGTATTTTTACTCTTAATTCATGCGCTGATTATGCGGGAAAGACATCAATAAAAAAAAAAGAGAGAAAATATTTTTCGTCTAAGGGTTTTGTTTTGATTTACAATGACGATCTGTTTAAAGATAATGTAATAAACAAAAAACTTAAGAATGATAGTTTTGCTGTATTACATAATTCATTAAAAATAAATACCCCTATATTAATTACCAACCCAAGCAACTCTAAAACTATAGAAACAAAAATTTATAAAAAAGCTGAATATCCTAAAATTTTTAATTTGGTAGTAAGTAAAAAAATAGCTAATTTACTAGGTCTTGACATCAATAATCCTTATGTTCAATTTAATGAAATTAAAAAAAACAAAACTTTCATTGCTAAAAAGGCAAGCATGTTTGAAGAGGAGAAGAATGTAGCTGAAAAGGCACCCGTCGATGAAATTAAGATGGATGATTTGACTGCTAATAAAACTACTGACGAAAAAACGATAGTTGAAAAGTATAATTATACAATTTTAATTAATGATTTTTATTATAAAGACTCAGCGATCAATCTTAAAAAAGAAATAATAAAAAAAACAAACTTAAACAATATTTTTGTTAAAAAAATTAATGATAAGAAATATAGGCTTTTAGCTGGTCCTTTTAAAAATTTTAATGCTTTAAAAACTACATATATTAGTTTAAATAATTTAGGATTTGATGATCTAAATATATACAATAATTAAAAATGAAAACCTTTAAAATTATCTTGTTCACATTAACCTTTTTGATGATCATTCAAAAATCTTTTTCAAATATGGATGTCGAAGCTAGATATATGATTATACAGGATCATCACTCAGGTGAAATATTATTTGAAAAAGAGGCTGATTCTAGAATTTATCCTGCTTCTATGACTAAAATTATGACTTCTATAGTTGCATTTGATATGTTGAAAAAAGGAGAAACTTCATTAGATGAATTAATTACTATTTCTGAAAAAGCTTGGAGAATGTCTCAGAGTGGTTACTCATCTATGTTCGTCATGTTAAATGATCAAGTCTCCGTTGAAGACTTATTAAAAGGTATAATTATAGTGTCAGGAAATGATGCTTGTGTAGCATTAGCTGAAGGTTTGTCTGGTTCAGAGGAAGATTTTGTAATTTTAATGAATGATAAAGCCGAAGAAATTGGTTTAGAAAACACTAACTTTAGCAACTCTTCAGGAATTAGCGATCCTGAAAATTATTCTACTGTTAGAGATATTCTAGTCATGTCAAGATATATGATTTCAAATTATCCTGAGTATTATGCCTACTTTAAGGATACAACATTTACGTGGGATAGAACTGGAGGAGATCCAATTACGCAAGGAAACAGGAATCCATTGCTATATAAAAATATGGGAGCGGATGGCATTAAGACAGGATTTTTAACTGTTGAAAAATATTCCTTAGCTGCGTCAATACAATCTGGCAAAAGAAGATTAACAGCTGTAGGTAGTGGATTTGAAACAAAAAATTCCAGATCTAGAGAGTCAGTAAAAATTTTAAATTGGGGATTAAGAAAATTTGATACAATTCAAGTTGCTAACAAAGATGAAATTATCACATCACTAAATGTCTGGCTGGGTAAAAAAAATAAAGTTGATGTAGTAGCTTCTGAAGATATATATCTAACAATTCCAAAAAGAAAAAAAAGCACAATCAAAGCCGTGATAGAATATGAAGGACCAGTGCAGTCGCCAATTAAAATAGGGGATAAAATTGGTGAAATGAAAGTTTATGTATCTGGTGATTTAGAAAAGACAATTGATATTTTGTCTGCCGAAAATATAAAAAAGGCAAATGTTTTTTCAAGATTGTTTCGTTCTCTGAACTACCTGGTCTGGGGTGATGTATAAAAGAAAAAATCTTTTTGTAACATTTGAAGGGATTGAAGGTTCTGGAAAATCATATCAAAGTAAGAAATTATATAAAAACATAATTAAATCTAAATTGCCTGGTATATTAACTAGAGAACCGGGTGGTACAAAAAATGCCGAAACAATTCGGAAAGTTATACTTGAGGATTATTTTTACAAA
>CACLHE010000034.1 GCA_902606665.1 uncultured Pelagibacteraceae bacterium | reverse complement strand
GGTATTGATAGAAAAAAGGAAACCTTAGCAGAGTCAAATCTATCAAAACCTAAAAATCTTCCTGCAGTTAAAGTAATACCTGATCTGCTTACACCAGGAATTAAAGATAAGACTTGAAACAAACCAATAAAAATTGCCGATTTGTTTGTAAACTCTTTATCAATTGTTTTTGTTATTTTAGTTTTATCAGCTAAGTATAAAACAATTCCAAATATAAGGGTCATCCAAGCTAAAACTTCTAGACTCCTCAATTGTTTAATAAGTCCCGTTTGATAAAGCACATATCCCACAGGTATTATAGGAATAGTACCTATAATAATTTTAATAAAAAAATTTTTATTTTTTATAATATTAAATAAATCTTTTCTAAAATAAAATACGATTGCCAATAGGGATCCTAGGTGCAGGCAAATATCAATTAATAGGCTTTGATTAACAAAATCATAATATTTTGAAACTAAAACTAAGTGAGCTGCCGAACTAACAGGTAAGAATTCAGAAATTCCCTGAATTGCAGAAAGAATTAATATTTCTACGGAAGAAAGCATTGAGAACTAGTATTGCATAGCTGTTATGCAATATAAATTACTATTTTACTTGATTTTTTAATTTATAGGTCAGTTTTATTGTCCTAAAAATGCTTTTAGCCTTGTTTATATTGAGATAAAAACATTAAAAAAAGTAAAAAAATGACAGATAAAATGCTTAAATTTGTAAATATAGGTCATCAGACACCTAACAAAAGGGTAGTTGATAAAAGAATTGATGACTTTAAAGAAATATATGATGAGTTTATTAATGAAAAAGCTAAAGAGCAATCAAGTAGATGCTCCCAATGCGGAGTTCCGTTTTGTCAAATACATTGCCCATTAAATAATAACATTCCTGATTGGCTGAAACTTGCTGCAGAAGGAAGATTACAGGAAGCAAGCGAGTTAGCGCATAGCACAAATAATATGCCAGAGGTCTGTGGTCGTATATGTCCACAAGATCGATTGTGTGAAGGAAATTGTGTTATAGAAAAATCTGGACATGGAACGGTAACGATAGGATCAGTAGAAAAATATATCACTGATACAGCTTGGGAAAAAGGCTGGATTAAACCAATAGAAATTAAAAAAGAAAAAGAGCAATCAATTGGTATTATAGGTGCGGGTCCCGCAGGATTAGCTTGTGCCGAGGAACTTAGAAAAAGTGGCTACAAGGTAATCATTTATGATCGATATGATAGACCAGGTGGATTACTTATTTATGGAATACCAAATTTTAAATTGGAAAAATTTGTCGTTGAAAGACGCACTAATCTTTTAAAAAAAAGTGGAATAATATTTAAACAAAAAATGGAAGTAGGAAAAAATATTCATCTAGAGGAGCTTCGAAAAAAACATGATGCCATATTAATTGCCACTGGGGTTTATAAACCCAGGGAATTTGATCTACCAGGTAGTAACTTAAAAAATATTTTTCCGGCTATGGATTTCTTGACTGCTTCTAATAGAAAAGGATTAGGGGACAAAGTAAAAGATTTTGATAATGGGACACTTAATGCAGAAAATAAAAATATTGTTGTAATAGGGGGAGGAGATACTGCTATGGACTGTGTACGAACAGCAGTTAGGCAAAATGCAAAATCAGTAAAATGCCTTTATAGACGAGATAGAGAAAATATGCCTGGGTCAGCCAGAGAAGTATATAATGCAGAAGAGGAAGGAGTCGAATTTATTTGGTTATCAAGTCCTAAAAAATTTACTGGTTCAGAAAAAGTCTCATCAGTAATAATTGAAAAAATGAAACTTGATAAAACAGATTCTTCAGGAAGAAAAAATCCCATACCAATTCCGGATTCTAATTTAGAGATTAAATCAGATTTAGTAATTAAAGCATTAGGTTTTGATCCAGAAGATCTACCTAAGCTATTTAATAATTCAAATCTTGATGTTTCAAAGTGGGGCACAATAAAAATTAATTTAAAATCTATGGAAACGAATTTGCCGGGTGTTTTTGCAGCAGGTGATATAGTAAGAGGAGCATCTCTAGTAGTATGGGCAATTAGAGACGGAAGAGAAGCAGCTATCGAGATTCAAAAATTTTTAGAACAAAAAAAAATTAATAAAATTAAAGCAGCATAATATGAAATTATACAATAAAAATTTAAAAAAGTTGATTAGAGGAAATGTTTATAATCCTAATCAAGAACACGATGCATGCGGAGTTGGATTTGTAACATCCACAGAAAATGTAAAATCAAGAAAAGTTGTTGAATTTGGTATACAAGCGCTAAAAGCAGTTTGGCACCGTGGAGCAGTTGATGCTGATGGTAAAACTGGCGATGGAGCAGGAATACATATAGAAATCCCGGAGGAATTTTTTATTGAAAGAATTCAAAACGCTGGACGAAAGCACAAAGAAGGAAAAATTTGTATCGGAATGATTTTTCTTCCAAGAAACGACTATTCCTCGCAGGAAAAATGTAAAACTATAGTAGAAAATGAATTATTAAGTAAAGATTATTATGTTTATAGATGGAGGCAGGTCCCAGTTAATACAAAAGTCCTTGGGGTGAAAGCAGAAAGCAATAGGCCTGAGATTGTTCAAGTAATATTTAAATCAAACAATCCTAGTCTGATGCATGATGATCTTGAAAGAGATTTATTTGTTATTAGAAAAAAAATTGAAAAACAATCAGCCCTATTAAAATTAAAAGATTTTTATATATGCTCCTTTAGTTCTAGATCTATCATTTATAAAGGAATGTTTTTAGCGGAAGCATTGTCCGAATTCTATCCTGATTTAATGGATAAAAGATTTATTTCTAGATTTGCAATTTTTCATCAAAGATATTCTACAAATACATTTCCAAGCTGGGACTTAGCCCAACCCTTTAGAACGCTGGCCCATAATGGTGAAATAAACACTATTAAAGGAAACACAAATTGGATGAAAATTCATGAACAAGACATGAGTAGTAAACTTTTTGAAGATATTGAATGCTTGAAACCAGTTATAGGTATAGGAAACTCAGATTCTGCAGCTTTAGATAACGTATTTGAATTACTCGTACGGTCAGGAAAATCAGTTCCTCTCACAAAGCTAATGCTTATTCCAGACGCATGGTCTAAAAGAAGAAAAACTGTTTCAAAATCTAACCAACAGTTATTCAATTTTTTAAATAGTACAATCGAACCATGGGATGGCCCTGCTGCAATTGCTGCTACAGATGGAAAGTGGATAATTGCAGCTCAAGATAGAAATGGATTGCGTCCACTAAGATATACAATAACTTCTGACAAACTTTTATTTGCCGGTTCAGAGGCGGGCATGATTTCATTTCCAGATAAAAAAATTATTTTTAAAGGAAGATTGGGTCCTGGACAAGCAATTGCTGTTGATCTTGATAAAGGTAAAGTTTATGACAGTAAAAATCTTAAAAATAAAATTTCAAAAGACTACAAAAAATATAATAAACAAATAATAGATTTAGATAAAAAATTTGGATCTGCAAAGGAAAAATTTATTTATAAGAGTGATGAATTAAGACGTAGGCAATTTTTAGCTGGAATGACTATTGAAGATCTCGAACTTATTTTGCATCCAATGGTAGAAGATGTAAAGGAAGCAGTCGGATCAATGGGTGATGATACACCGGCCGCAGTACTATCAGATAGGTACAGACCTCTATCTCATTTTTTTAGACAAAACTTCAGCCAGGTAACAAATCCACCAATTGATTCTTTAAGAGAAAATGAGGTCATGAGTTTAAAAACTCGTTTTGGAAATACAGGAAACATTCTAGATTTTGAAAATTTAACTAAAGAAAATATTTATGTTTTGGAAAGCCCTGTTTTATCAAATGCGCAATTTGAAAAATTTACTGATTTTTTTAAAAAAAGTATTAAATTTATTGATTGTAGTTTTGAAACTAAAAAAAGTTTGAGAAAAAGATTAGATGAACTGCGAACCGAAGCAGAAATTTCAGTGCGCGAAGGAAAAAAACATTTAATTTTAAGTGATAAAGAAATTAATGAAAATAAAGCACCTATCCCAATGGCTCTTGCAATTGGGGCAATAAATTCAAAATTAGTAGAATTAGGCATAAGAGGCTTTGCTTCAATTAATGTTCAAACAGGAGAAGTTTTAGATACGCATTCTTTTGCAGTTTTATTAGGTGTTGGAGCCACTACAATAAATTCTTACATAGCTTTTGATTCAATACATCAACGATATAGCAAAGGTCTATTTGGTAAAATTAGTTTTGAGGAATGTATTAAGCGGTATATTAAATCAGTAGATAACGGCCTATTAAAAATAATGTCAAAGATGGGCATTTCAGTTTTAAGTGCGTATAGGGGTGGGTGTAATTTTGAAGCAGTGGGATTAAGCAGGTCAGTAATCGCTGAATACTTTCCAGGTATGATATCTCGAATATCCGGCATCGGCATAGCTGGCATAGAAAAAAAAATAAAGGAATTACATGAAAAAGCTTTCCAAAAAAATATATCGATTCTTCCTATAGGAGGCATTTATAAATATAGAAAAAATGGTGAAACTCATCAATATCAAGGAAATTTAATTCATATGTTACAAAATGCAGTGGGTGCTAATTCTTACAGCACTTACAAAAAATATGCTCAAAATATATATAATTTAAATATAGTAAATTTAAGAGATCTTTTAGATTTTAAAAAGCTAGGCAAATCCATAGATATCAAAGAAGTTGAGAGCATTGAAAATATTAGAAAAAGATTTGGAAGCGGAAGCATGTCTCATGGGGCTTTATCTGCGGAAGCGCATGAAACTTTGGCCATAGGCATGAATAGGATTGGGGCCGCTTCTTGCAGTGGAGAAGGAGGAGAGGATTCCAAGAGATTTAATAGAAGAAAAAATGGGGATAGTGCTAATTCTAAAATTAAACAAATTGCGTCTGCAAGATTTGGTGTAACTATTGAATATTTAAATAATTGTAGCGAGATTGAAATAAAAATTGCTCAAGGAGCCAAACCAGGAGAAGGCGGTCAACTTCCAGGTTTTAAGGTATCTAAAGAAATAGCAAAACTAAGACACTCTACTCCTGGAGTAACATTGATATCACCTCCACCCCATCATGATATTTACTCAATCGAAGATTTAGCACAACTTATTTATGATCTTAAACAATCTAACCCAAAAGCAAGAGTTGGAGTAAAGTTAGTAGCTTCAACTGGAGTCGGAACTATTGCGGCTGGTGTTGCGAAAGCAAAAGCAGATGTAATTTTAATTTCAGGCCATTGTGGTGGTACAGGCGCCAGTCCACAGACCAGTGTAAAATATGTTGGTATACCCTGGGAAATGGGGCTTACCGAAGTAAATCAAGTTTTAACCTTAAATAGTTTAAGACACAAAGTAACTTTAAGAACTGATGGAGGAATAAAAACAGGAAGAGATGTTGTTATGGCTGCAATGATGGGAGCAGAGGAATTTGGAATAGGAACGACTTCTCTAGTCGCAATGGGATGCATAATGGTTCGACAATGCCACTCTAATACTTGTCCAGTAGGAGTTTGTACGCAAGATGATAATTTAAGGAAAAAATTTACAGGAACTCCAGAAAAGGTCGTTAACTTATTTAGTTTTATTGCTGAGGAGGTTAGAGAAATTTTAGCTGATCTGGGTTTCAAAACTTTAAATGAAATTGTGGGCAGAACTGATCTTTTAAAACAAATAAGTAGAGGAGCTTCCAATTTAGATGATCTTGATTTAAGTCCTTTATTAGTCCAAGCAGATCCTGGTGAAAACAAAAGATACTGCCAACCTAATTTGATAAACGAAGTTCCACCCACTTTAGATAATAAAATATACAAAGATATAAAAAATTTATTTGAACAAAAAAAAAGAATCGAATTAAGTTATGAAATCAAAAATGTTCATAGAGCTGTAGGAACACGTTTATCACATCATATTTACAAAATGTTTGATAAGGAAAAGATTGAAAAAAATTTCATAACAATAAATTTATCAGGGTCTGCAGGCCAATCATTAGGAGCTTTTGCTACAAATGGTTTAAAATTAAATGTAACTGGTGACGCAAACGATTATGTTGGAAAAGGGCTTTCGGGAGCAACTATAGTTATTAAGCCTCCTGCAGAAAGTAATTTGATTAGCAATGAAAACACTATAATAGGTAATACTGTACTTTACGGGGCAACATCTGGAAAACTTTATGCGGCAGGACAATCTGGAGAAAGATTTGCAGTCAGAAATTCTGGAGCAGAAGCTGTTATAGAAGGATGTGATTCAAACGGATGCGAATATATGACAGGAGGAACAGTAGTAATTTTAGGAAAAATTGGTGATAATTTTGCTGCTGGGATGACTGGTGGAATGGCATTTATTTATGACCCAAGTCAAGAATTTGAAAATTATGTTAATCCTAATTCAGTGATTTGGCAAAGGCCTGAAACAGAATATTGGAAAAATTACTTGAATTCTTTAATTCATGAACATTTCAATGAGACGAAATCTAGAATTGCTTCTAAAATACTAGACAATTATGCTAATGAAATAAAAAATTTTAAACAAGTTTGTCCAAAAGAAATGCTTGATAAACTATCAAATCCTTTGTCAACTAGTACACAAAAATTAAAAGCAGTATAAAAATAAAGTTTTTTTAATTATTAACCGAAAGTTTTTTAGTATTTCTATTGAGTTTTAGTCTGACATAAAAATCATAAATTCTTTGTTCAAATAAGTTGTTTGGAAAAAAATCTTTTTTGAAAAAGTTTTTGAAAAAATTATATATTCTTATAGGTCTAGAAATATAGATAGTTGCATACGATAAGGCGAAACCAAAAAATCTTAAGAAGGACAACATCTTACCTGAAACATTTTCACAATATGAATAAACTTGGGTCACGTCCTGATAAGATAAATTTTTAAAATAATTATCATCCACGTTTATTTTTTTTTCATTTTTAAGTTTTTCAAATATTTCTGATCCTGGATAAGCAGCAAAAATCGCATAATTAACATCTAAAACTCCAAATCTTAGCGAGCAGTAGGCTCCAAAAAGTACAGACTTTATGCAATCACTTAAAGTTTCATGAGGAAAACCAATAATAAAATTTAATTTAACAGTATGACCAATCTTTGCTGCAGTTTTTATACTTTTAATTAATCTATCAAGTCTTACCCTTTTTTTTATTATGTTAAGGCTCCTTTCGCTGCCACTTTCTGGAGCGTAGCATATATAGGCACAACCAGAATCATAAATGGCTTGTAACGTTTCTTCATCTAGTGCCTCAGAACGTGTCCCAACCGGAAGTTGCCAAGTAATATTATTTATTTTTCTTTTTTTAAGTTCATTGCAAAATTCTAATATCCAGCTTTTTTTTATTATTGCAGTCAAATCAAAAAATTCAAAATCATTTGCATTATACTCTTTCACTAGCCATTGGATTTCATCAACTATCTCTTTGGGGTCACGCATTATATATCTCGTGGTCCACATTGTAGGACTTGAACAAAACGTACATTGGTATGGGCAACCTCGTGTAGCCAATATAGGCATGTTTCTAAGATTACCTTTTGCCAAACCTATAGTGAAATAGTCAGTAAAATAATTTTCAGGTTTTAATAAATGCCAAGC
>CACLHE010000033.1 GCA_902606665.1 uncultured Pelagibacteraceae bacterium | reverse complement strand
TTATTTGCTACTTCGGGTAAATTGACTTCATTTTTAGGTCCCTTATTAGTAAGCACTGTTACTTTTTTAACTGAAAGTCAAAGAATAGGATTTTCTGCTGCAATAATATTACTTTTGTCTGGATTGATTATTTTATTAAAAATTAAAAAAATTAATTAATAAGATTTGGTGAAATTAAAGGTTTATAATACGAACACTTATAAGTATCACTTACATTTTGATATCCGCAGTCTTTTAATAAAGAAGATATATATAATTTGTAATCATTATCTAAAGGTAATTTTTCAAGTTGGTTATTTTTTAGATTAAATTTATAATTAGATCTGATTGACTTTATTCCACTAATCATAATTAAAGTTTCATTATCACTTAAAAGATAGTAAGCGTAGTCCTCTGGAAAGACTGGAAAATTATAATTCGATCCGAGTTCCTTAACTTTATTTGGAAACCAGTCGTAAGTAATTAATGGAATTATTTTACCGCTATCATTAAATAATATATATAAATCTTGTGGATAGTCCTTGATATAGTTAAATTCTTCTCCTTTTGCTAAAACTGCTTTATCTCTTGTTTTGAAGTATAAAGTAAATTTATCATCATGAGAAAGCATTGTACCAATATTAAAAACCTCCTCAAAATCTTTCTTGACTGGATGCATTTCACCAGAATTTCCTTCTGTATTAAAAAATAAAAAAAAGAATATTAAATATAATTGTAATTTCTTCACGAAATAAGAATATTTTTTAAGTGTGTAATTTGATTGTTTAAATTGTGACCTAATTTAAGCTTTCAACAAACTGTTTTAAAGCTAGTAAAAGTTTTTCATCGTATTCGACCATATGGTCGCCATATTCTTGCGAGTAGAAATATTTAGGTTGATTTGCTAGTTCGTACATTTTTTTACCCATATAATAGGGAACTATTTTATCAACCTTACCATGTATAATAAAAACTGGAATTTTAATATTATTTATCTTTTTATGACTCTCAAATTTATCTTTCAATAAAAATTGAACTGGAAAAAATGGATAATATTTTTTTCCCATTTCTACCATAGAAGTAAAAGGAGATTCTAAAATTATCCCTCCATATTTTTTATTTTGAGCAATTTCTACTGCAACACCTGTCCCTAAAGATTCACCGTAAAGTATAATATTTTTTTCTTTAATTCCTCTTTCCTTAAGCCAATTAATAGCACTTGTTGCATCTTGATATAGCCCTTTCTCATTTGGTTTACCTTTGTTACCACTAAATCCTCTCCAAGCTATAATTAAATAGCTTAAATTTAAATTTTTTAAATGATTTAGTTTATAAGTTCTATTTTCTAAAGATCCGGCGTTTCCGTGAAGAAATAAAATAGTTTTTTTATCACTAGTATTATTTGTATGATACCAACCTTTAAGATCTATTTTATCCTCGGTAATAATTACAACTTTCTCAATATCGGTAGGCTCATTTGTTAAGTTATCTTCAAGATAGTTATTTATCGTGGGATGATATAAGAGGCCTCTTTGGAAAAAAAACACCACAATTACTAATAAAACATAAAAGCATAATAAAGCTAATATACTAGTAGTATAAAAATTCATAAATTTATCAAAAAATTCATTTTTCTTGTTCAAAATTTAACTTATCATAAGCCTTTAAAAAAACATGATAAAAGAATTTGAAATAAGAGATATATTAAATGCTATAAATAGCATTTCCAAATCAAATAGAAAAAAGAGTAAAATCTTAAAAAAGGAATATTATAAAGATAAAGAGGAAGTTTTAACACTTAACAATAAGGTAAAATCAAACAAAAGTGAAATCCTTGTTCTTGATCAAATGATTGAATAGAATGAATTTAATTTTATAGGAAAAATTAATGATTATCCAATGTAGTAGCTGTGCCAGAAAGTTTATAGTTAAAGACGAAGATATTCCAAAAAATGGTAGAACAGTTCAGTGTGGATACTGTTCTATTACATGGCATCAAATGCCTACCTCTACAAAAATAAAAAATATTAAAAAAGAAAAACCAATTAAACCATCTTCCACAGCTGATGAAAGTCCTTCGGTTGAAAATTTGAAGGCATCGGATGGTAAAACTTATAAATTTTTAGGAAGCCAATGGGCTGAATTGCTGCCTTCAGGAAAGACAGGATTATTTGCCAGAAAAAAAATATCAAGAGAACTCGACGAAATTACTGGAAGAAAAAAAGTAACAACTGTTAGAAAAAAAAGAAAAAAAATTGAAGACGTTGATCCATCATTGGAGAGTGCGGTCAATCAAAAACGACTTCCAGACATTTATAAACCAAATCAAGGTCTTGGTTTTTTTGGATATATTTTTTTAATAATAATTATTGGATTTTCTCTTGTCGGTATATTAAAAACTTTTGAAAATGACTTATTAAATTATTTTCCTGAATCAGAATATATTTTTTACTTGCTAGATGAACAGTTAGAATTTTTAGCTGAATCAGTTAAAAATGTAATTGTAATAATTGATGATTTAATAAGCTCTTACTAATCTAATTATTTTTTAAGTGATTTAAGTGAATCAACAGCAAGAAGATAAAGACAAAATATTATAATAAACCAAAAAGGAAGTCCTCTCCAAAATCCCGCTAGTCCTGTACTTATACTCCAAGCCAAACCAATTACGAATATTGAAACAAGCGTTATTCCTATTATAATTGTTATTTTTTCACTTAATTTCATTTTTTATTTTACTTGTTAGCCAATTTGCATTTCTAAATAATCTTTCATCATCAAACAATGATGATACTAATTGTACACCTATTGGTAGACCATTCTTTCCCTGAAGCAATGGTAAGCTAATAGAAGGCATTCCGCAATAAGTCCATACTGTACAAAAAATAGGATCACCCGTAAATTCTAAACCCTTAGGCGCTTCACCTGTTGCTGGGGGAGTTAAGATTGCATCATAATCATGAAAAAATTGCTTGAAGAAAACATTTGCTGTATCTATTTTTGATAAGGCATCATTATATTCAACTGAAGTGTATTTCATTCCTCTTTCAATGGCCTCTACAATTTTATCACTTAATTTATTTTTAGAAGATTTATATTCTTTAGAAAAAGAAGTGGCCATATCTGACTCCATAATTATTTTATGCCACGTTGGAATATTTTCAAAACCTTCTGGAAGTTCAACTTCATCTATTTTACCTTTTAATTGATTTTTTATTTCATCTTTTATTTCTTCAAAACCCTCTTTTGCATCTTCTTCTAATTGATCCATAAAAGGCAATTTGATATAGGCTAACACTGGTTCCATTGGAGGTTTTTGCTGACAAGCAGCTAATAATTTTGGTTTAGGATTTAAAGATGTGTCAGGATCTTGTTTATCATAACCAATAAGCTGCTCGCTAATTAATGCAGCATCTTCAACAGAATTAGAAAAAATTCCTATCTGATCCAATTTTCTAGAGACCTGTAATACTAAATGTCGTGAAATTAATCCTCGCGTGGGCTTATATCCCACTACACCGCAGTAAGAAGCAGGTCTAATAACTGACCCATTTGTTTGACTTCCAACAGAAAGGGGAACCATATGTGAAGCAACAGCCGCAGCAGAACCGCTTGATGATCCTCCAGGAGTTCTATTTAGATCGTGTGGATTTTTAGTTTTTCCAGGTGAATAGTATGCAAGTTCACATGTTACAGTCTTGCCCATAATGACCGCTCCAGCCTGTTTTAATTTCGAAACAACTGTACAATCATTTAAACTTGGATTGTTTTTATGAATTTCAGTACCATCAGTTGTTGGCATATCTACTGTATCGAAGATATCTTTAATACCAACTGGAACACCATGAAGATCTCCATGATTTCCTGATTGATGGAGCAAATCTAGTTTTTTTGCCTGAGCAATTGCAAGTTCTTCATCAAAAAATTCCCAGGCTCCCACATCTTTTTCTTTTTTTTTTATTTCTTTTATATAATTTTTTACAAGTTCTTCTGATGTAATTTCGCCCTTTTTAATAGATTTAACCATTTCTACTACGGAAGTATTAAGTGCAGACATTAATTCTATTTAGCAATACCAAAAAAGTAATCTGGTAAATATAATGCTATCCCCGGAAAATTATACATAAGAACCATTGTGAATATTACTATGGCCAAATAAGGCATGATGCTTTTAAATATTTCTATTAATTCAATCTCATCTCCAACCACACCCTTCAAATAATAAGCTGCCATAGCCATTGGTGGAGTCAGAAAGGAAGTTTGAAGGTTTAAAGCAACTAACATGGCAAAAAAGTATGGGTTGACACCAAATGCATCAAGCATAGGTAAAAAAATTGGAACAAAAATAATTAATATTTCTGTCCATTCTAAAGGCCAACCAAGTAGAAAAATTATTAACTGAACTAGAACAAGAAATTGCCAAGGCTCCAAGTTCATAGCAAGAATCCAATGTTCAATTATTGCATGACCACCTAGATATGAAAAAACCGAGGCAAAAGTCCAAGAACCAACAAATAACCAACAAACCATCGCTGTTGTTTTGGCTGTTAAGAAAATCGATTGTTTCAATGTTTTCCAATTAAGTGCTCTGTAACAAAAAGCTAAAAACAATCCTCCAAATGCACCAATTGCAGCAGCTTCTGCTGGAGTTGCTAATCCGAGTAAAATTGAACCAAGTACTGTTAAAATTAATAGCGCTAGAGGAACAAAAGAAGTTAATAGTTGAAGTATAATAACTCTCGATGGCGGAACTTCTTCTTCTATAGGTTTTGGTGCAAGACTTGGATTAAAAAATGCACGGGTTACAACATAAATCATATAAAAACCAGCTAATAAAAAACCAGGAAAAATTGCTGCTGCGTAAAGTCTCAGCGGAGATAATTCAGCTATAGCCGCATAAACAATAAGCATAATACTTGGAGGAATTAATATTCCTAAAGTTCCACCAGCACAAATTACGCCAGACGCAAAACCTCTGTGATAACCAGCTTTAACCATAGCTGGGAAAGCTAGTAGTCCCATTAATGTAACAACCGCTCCAATGATTCCGCTAGCAGTAGCAAAGATTGCACAGGTAGCAAGTGCTGCTACAGCCATTGATCCTGGAAGATGTCGCGTGGCCAATTGTAAACTAAAAAATAATCTATTAACAATATTTGCACGCTCAACAACATAACCCATAAATAAAAATAGAGGTATGGCAACCAAAACATCATTTTCCATTACAGAATAGGTATTTTGATTAAGTAAATAAAAAATTTGATTATTAAATAAATTGTCTGCTTGGAAGTAAGCGTAATAACCAAAACCCACGCCCATAGCAATAAGTGTAAAAGCTATAGGAAAGCCTAATAAAACTAGAAAGATAAACAATGAAAGCATTAACATAGCTACTTGTGGATCAGTCATTTAATTGTCCTTCCCCAGAGCTTTTTTTCTTCTTAGTTCTTCTTCTTGTTGTTTAATTAAATCTTCTTCAGTTTCTCTGACATCTTCATGTCTTTTCATCCATGTGCCATTTCTAATACAAAGAATACATCTCATAGATTCCGAGATTCCTTGCAATATTAACAATCCTCCAGCAAGAGGTATTAGAGATTTAAAAAAATAAATTTGAATTCGTGCGGGGCTATTCCAACTAACTTCTTTATATCTCCAAGAGTCACCAGCGATTTCGTAGCCAAACCAAACTAAAGCCAGCATCCCAGGAAAAAAGAAAAATATATAGAGTATTAAATCAATCCATGCCTGTGTTTTAACGGGAAATAATCTATATAAAACATCACCTCTTACATGAGCATCTTGAGCTAATGCGTATGCTCCGGCCATTAAAAACAGACCGCCATACATTTGAACCATCATATCAAATGCCCAAACTGTTGGAGCGTTTAACACATATCTTACAAAAACCTCATAAGTAACGGAAAGAGTCAAAATAAGGATACACCAACCGAAAGCTCGGCCAATCCATATACTTAAACTTTCAAAGAAATAAATAAATTTTTCCACGAACCCCTCTAACTAAGAAATAGTTTATATAAAACTACATAAAACTCAATAAGAAAGGGCGGCCTTTTGGGCCGCCCTTAATAATATATTAACTTAAATATTTAAATTGCTTTCGTTGGTTCACCGAAGTGATGTCTGTAAGCCATTCCATAATCAGGCTGGTTAAGCAATAAATATGCCATTACTTTTTTAGCATATTTCTTTTGGGAATCTACAACTTCCTTAAAGAAAGGATCTTTCTTCGAGAATTTCTTTGTAATAATATCCCACGCCTTTAACTGATCTTGCATAACACCGTCTGGCGTTCTGTAAACGTTAACACCAAGCTTGTTTTTTAATTTAACAAGGTCATCAGCATATCTTAACGTGTTGTGCCAGAAGAAGTTAGAGTTTTCAGCTTCAGAAGCATACTCAAGAATTTTTCGTAATTCTGGAGCAAGACCATCAAATTTTTTCTTGTTAAATGTGATCTCAAACGCTTCTTGTGATTGGTGGAAGCTTGCTAAGTGATAATGTTTTGATACATCTTGCATACCAAAATCACTATCAGAAGTTGGGTTGTTAAACTCAGCAGCATCAATTAATCCGCTCTTCATTGCCGGTTGAATTTCTCCACCTGGTAATTGAACAACTGACATTCCCATTTCTCCTAGAACGTCTGCAGCTAATCCCACAGTTCGATATTTCAAACCTTTCATTTGAGAAGATTTTTTAATTTGCTCTTTAAACCATCCAAGTGGTTGAGCAGGCATTGGACTATTAAAGAAACTAACAAGGTTTAATCCTAAACTTCCCATCAGTTTATTGAATAGTTGCATACCACCTCCGTACTGTATCCATCCTAGCAGCTCTTGTGCGCTCCAGCCCCAACATGGGCCTGTGCCGAAAAGAGAAGCAGCGGGTGATTTACTGTACCAATATGCTGGTACATAGTGAGCTCCATCTAGAACTCCTCTGTGAACAGCATCTTGCATTTGACTAGTTTTCACTACAGAATTTACAGGTAGTAAATCGATTTTCAAACTACCTCCCGCCATATCGTTAACTCTTTTAACGTATGCCTGGGCATTCTCTAGGAAAATTCCTCCACCCCAAGCAGCTTGTACTTTTAAAGTAGTCGCAGCTTTAGCGATAGAAGGCATAGCCAACGTTGCAGCAGCAACAGCACCTGTTGCAGCAGCAGCTTTAAAGAATTTACGTCTAGAAGGAGTTTTAATTCCTTTAAACGTTTTATCTTTTTTTGACA
This sequence comes from uncultured Pelagibacteraceae bacterium, assembly GCA_902606665.1. Lineage (GTDB taxonomy): Bacteria > Pseudomonadota > Alphaproteobacteria > Pelagibacterales > Pelagibacteraceae > AG-414-E02. Next base: position 528 of record CACLHE010000033.1, on the reverse strand, counting down.
TAAGTTCCCCCTTAATTGTCATTAGTTAATTAACTTATTAGAATTTAACCATATTAGATTTTTAGAGTCTTTCTAATTTTTGAATAAAAGCCTTTATAAATAGGCTTAAATTTAAGAAAATAAATTAAATACAATCTTTAATTGAAAAAAATATGTTTAAAGAATATTTTCAACACACATTGCTATACCCATGCCGCCACCAATACATAAGGTAGCTAATCCTCTTTTAACTTTTCTTTTTTTCATCTCATGTATAAGTGTTACCAATATTCTTGTACCAGAGGCTCCGATGGGATGTCCTAGAGCAATAGCTCCACCATTAACATTTACTTTTTCTTTAGGTATACCTAAATCTTTTATTACTGCTAAACTTTGGGCTGCAAAAGCCTCGTTGGATTCGATTAAATCTAAATCGGTTATTTCCCATCCAGCTTTTTTTAAAGCTTTTTTTGATGCAGGAATTGGTCCTGATCCCATTAAAGAAGGATCAACTCCACATGTTGCCCAGGAAACAATTTTTGCTAATGA
>CACLHE010000032.1 GCA_902606665.1 uncultured Pelagibacteraceae bacterium | reverse complement strand
TTGTAAACTTTACTCAGGTGAAAGTTGGTTTCATAATATAGTAGCAATTGATAGCCGATTTGTATCAAAAAGAGTTAATCAACTTAAAGAATGGAATATAAAATTTTATCAAGGCCATATATTAGACAAGGAATTTTTAAAAAAAAACTTGGCCGATGCTGATATAGTGCATCACCTTGCCGGAATTACAGATGTTGCTTATGTTAAAAAAGAATCGAATCCTGAACAAGACGAAAGAATTAAAAAAATAGCAATAGAAGGAACAAATAATATTTTAGGAACGATATCAAAAAAGTGTAAAATTATATTTCCCTCAACACATGTAATTTATGAAGGTTTGAAAGAAACTAAAAAAAACATAAAGGAGGAAGAAGCTCCATGTCCAATATTAGTTTATTCCTCAAGTAAAGTTCAAAATGAAAAAGATATAAAAAGTTCTGGAAAAAATTATGTTATTTTAAGACTTGGATCTGTTTACGGATATTCATCAACAGACACAATGAGGATAAATATAATGCCAAATTTATTTTCCAAGATAACAGCGCAAGATGGAATTATTAATTTATTTGCTGGAGGAAAACAGATTAAGAGTTTGGTTCCATTAATTGATGTAGTCCGGTGCATGAAGTTTATGGAAGAAAATAATACTGTTGAAAAGGAGACATTTAACTTAACAAAAGAAACTGTAACAGTTAAGCAAGTAGCAGATATTTGTAAAAAATATAATTCTAAAGTTACAATTAAAGTAACCGAAGATGAGATTCCAAATCTTGGGTACACTTTATCTAATGAAAAATTATTAAAAACAGGATTTAAATTTCTTTATAATTTAGAAGAATCAATTTCTACAATGATTGAAAAATGGTCGTTTAGAAAAAACGAAAAAGATCTTGAGTATAAAAGTCGAGGAGAGAAAGAGTTTATTGATAAAAGAGGAAAAATTAGTAATTATGAATTAACTGAACCGATAAATTTAATTGGATATATAGAGTCAATCAAAGGTTCAATGAGAGCTAATCATTATCATCCAGTTCAGGAACAAAAAGTTTTATTAATCAAAGGCCAATTTATAAGCATATATAAAAGTTTGCTAGATAAAAATTCTCCAAAAATTACTCATGTAATAAATGAAGGAGATTCTGTTGTGACAAAACCTAATGTTGCGCACACAATGGTTTTTACTAAAGATTCTATTTTTCTAAATTTGGTAAGAGGTGAAAGAGAACATGACAATTATGGAATTACTCATACACTTCCATATCCTTTAGTTTCAGACGAAGAAAGAAGAGAATTATTAAACAATTATAAATTTAAATGCAGATGTTGCGGAAGCTCTAAGCTTAAAAGAGTATTATCACTAGGATATCAACCTTTAGCGAATAATTTATTAAAGAAAAAAAATGAAGAAGATGAACTTTTTCCTTTGGAAATGAATTATTGTTCTGATTGTCATAACTGCCAGCTCTCACATATAGTAAATCCTAAAAAAATGTTTTCTAGTTATCTCTATTTATCTTCTACATCAGAAACTTTTAGAAAACATTTTGAGAATGCTGCAAATAAATATATTAAGGAATTTAAGTTAATACCAAAAAAATCTTATATCATTGATGTTGGAAGCAATGATGGAGTAGCTTTAAAGCCATTTAAAAATTTAAAATATAGAAATATATTAGGTATTGAACCAGCAAAAAATTTAGCACGACTTGCAAATAAAGCAAAAATTAAAACCTATAACGGTTTTTTAGATAAAAAAACGTTAAAAAAAATTAAAAAGAACGCTGATCTAATTTTAGCTTCAAATGTGTTTGCTCATTCTGATGAATTGAAAATAATGGCAGAGTGCATGTTAAATTTAATAAAAAAAAATGGAACAATAGTTATAGAGGTTCAGTATTTACTTAATACTTTAAAAGATGTTACTTTTGATAATATTTATCATGAACATTATAATTATTGGTCATTAACTTCATTGGTAACTTTTTTCAAAAAACTAAAGGGTGTTATATATAAAGCTGAAAAGATAGATACTCATGGCGGTTCAATTAGAATATATGTAAAAAAGAATTATAAAACAAAAATAGAAAAAAGTGTAAAATTACTTTTAGAAGAAGAAGAAAAGTTTGGAATTAAAAATTATAAAACTTACCAAGATTTTGCTAAAAAAGTTTATAAGATTAGAGAAAATGTTAGAAAAAATATTTTAGAATTAAAAAAAAATAAAAAAAAAATAATTGGTTATGGTTCTCCAGCAAAAGCTACCACAGCTATGAATTTTTTTGGTATTTCAAATGAGATTGAGTACATTATTGAAGATAATAAACTCAAACAAGGCAAATTTCTTCCAGGAATGAAAATACCCATTATCGCTAAATCTGATATAAAAGCTAAACCAGATTGTGCTCTGGTTTTAGCATGGAATTTTTTTAAAGAGATAAAAAAAAATAATAGTGATTTGGCGCATAAAGTAATAAGCATTAAAGATTTAGAAATTTAAATTTACTTTAGCGTTTACGTACTGTAAAAGTCTAAAAAAGTTTGTTGGGTGGTTAGCTCAGTTGGTAGAGCATCTCGTTTACACCGAGAGGGTCATAGGTTCGAGTCCTTTACCACCCACCATTATTTGGGGGTGTAGCTCAGTTGGTTAGAGCGCCTGCCTGTCACGCAGGAGGCCGCGGGTTCGAGTCCCGTCACTCCCGCCATTTATCTCAACTTTTGGTTGTTGGTAACATTTTTTTTGAGACAATCTCACAGCTATAAGTCTGAAAAAAAAAGTTATATAATTATTAATTAAATGCTTACTGATTTTTTAAAAGATTATTTATCTATAATAATTTTCCTTTTCATTGCTTTTGGATTAAGCGTAGGTTTTATACTTTTGAATTTTTTATTTTCACCAAAAAATCCAGATCCAGAAAAACTTTCTGCATACGAATGTGGTTTTGAAGCTTTTAGCGATTCAAGAATGGAGTTTGATGTTAGATTTTATTTAGTTGCAATTTTATTTATTATTTTTGATTTAGAAATAGCATTTCTTTTTCCATGGGCAGTATCATTAGGTAATATTGGAGCTCTTGGATTTTGGTCAATGATGATTTTTCTTTTTATTTTAACCATTGGTTTTATATATGAGTGGAAAAAAGGAGCTTTAGATTGGGACTAGTATGATTAATTTAAATCGAAATGAAGATAAGATTCCTGATGAATTTAAGGAAATTGCAAAAGATTTTTCTGAAAAAGGATTTATCACTACTTCTTCGGAAAATTTAATTAATTGGGCCAGAACGGGATCTTTACACTGGATGACATTTGGTTTGGCATGTTGTGCTGTCGAAATGATGCAAACATCAATGCCAAGATACGATTTGGAAAGATTTGGTGCAGCTCCTAGAGCTTCTCCTAGACAATCTGACGTAATGATAGTTGCTGGAACACTTACAAATAAAATGGCAGCACCACTTAGAAAAGTTTATGACCAAATGCCTGAACCAAGGTATGTAATATCAATGGGTAGCTGCGCCAACGGTGGTGGCTATTATCATTACTCATATTCAGTTGTTAGAGGTTGTGACCGTATAGTTCCTGTAGATATTTATGTACCTGGTTGCCCTCCTTCTGCAGAGGCATTACTTTATGGCATACTGCAGCTTCAAAAAAAAATTAGAAGAGAAGGTAGTTTAAAAAGATAAAAAATGCCAATAACAACTACCGATTTGGAAAAAATAGTAAATTCTGGTTTAACAACAGCAGTAAAAAAGTCAGAGATTAATTTTGGACAACTTTATATTGATGTCGAACTTAAGAATTTAGTTTCAACTATATTATTTCTAAAAACAAATGAGAAATGTAGATTTCGACAACTTATTGATATTACTGCTGTTGATTATCTTGGTAAAGATAAAAGATTTAAACTTATTTATTTGTTACTTAGTCATGAAAATAATTTAAGAACAGTAATTAATATATTTATAGAAGATAAAGTTTTAGTTCCTTCAATTAATAAAATTTATCCATCGGCAAATTGGATGGAAAGAGAAGTTTTCGATATGTATGGCATTTCATTTAAAGATCATCCAGATTTGAGAAGAATACTTACAGATTATGGTTTTAAAGGTCATCCACTTAGAAAAGATTTTCCTTTAACTGGCCACACAGAAGTCAGATACAGCGAAAGTAAAAAAAAAGTTATTTACGAAAATGTTAAGTTGGATCAAGAATACCGGTCTTTTGATTCCGAAAGTCCATGGGAGGGGACGAAGTATATTAAATCAGAAATAGAAAAAAAATAAAATTTAGAGAAAATTTAAAATATGGTTAAACAAAAAAAAACAATGAACTTAAATTTTGGACCTCAGCACCCAGCTGCACATGGTGTTTTGAGATTGATACTTGAGTTAGATGGAGAAATTGTCGAAAAAATAGATCCACACATAGGATTATTGCACAGAGGAACGGAAAAACTTATTGAGCATAAAACCTACATTCAAGCATTACCTTACTTTGATAGACTTGATTATGTTGCTCCAATGAATCAAGAACATGCTTTTGCATTAGCAATTGAAAAACTCTTAAGTATTGAAGTACCAATTAGAGCGCAGTTCATCAGAGTTTTATTTTGTGAAATTGGAAGAATTCTGAGCCATCTTTTAAATGTTACTACTCAAGCACTAGATGTAGGTGCGTTAACACCATCTCTTTGGGGCTTTGAAGAAAGAGAAACTTTGATGACTTTTTATGAAAGAGTCTCTGGATCAAGATTGCATGCCAATTATTTTAGACCGGGAGGAGTACATCAAGATTTACCAAGAGGATTAAGTGAAGATATAGTTTCATTTTGTAATAATTTTCCAAAAGTTATAGATGATCTTGAAACTCTTTTGACTGATAACAGAATTTTTAAACAAAGAAATGTAGGAATAGGAATTATATCAAAACAAGAAGCTTTAGATCATAGTTTTTCAGGAGTTATGTTAAGAGGTTCAGGGGTACCTTGGGACTTAAGAAAAGCCCAACCTTATGAATGTTATAGAGATTTTAATTTTAAAATTCCTGTAGGAAAAAATGGTGATTGTTATGATCGTTATCTTTGTAGGATGGAAGAAATGAGAGAAAGTGTTAAAATTATAAAAGAATGCATTAACAAAATGCCGTCAGGTCCCGTTAAATCCATAGATGGAAAGATTACACCTCCCAAAAAAAAGGATCTTAAAAATTCTATGGAGGCATTAATTCATCATTTTAAGTTATTTTCAGAAGGTTTCAGGGTACCTATAGGTGAAATTTATACAGCAGTAGAAGCTCCTAAAGGTGAATTTGGGGTATATCTTATATCTGATGGCAGTAACAAACCTTATAAATGCAAGATAAGAGCACCTGGATTCTCACACTTACAAGCAATGGATTATTTATTGAAAGGACATATGCTTGCAGATGTTCCTGCTGTACTGGGTTCTCTAGATATCGTTTTTGGTGAGGTTGATAGATGACTGTAAAAAAAATATCTAAAATTCAGCCAGAAACTTTCAAATTTACCGAGGATAATTTGATTCATGCAGAAAACGAGATAAAAAAATACCCAAAAAATAAACGAGCAAGTTCTATTTTAGCTATGCTTTATTTAGTTCAAAAACAAAATGAGAATTGGATACCATTAGCAGCAATTAAATATGTTGCTGAGCTGACAGGTGTTTCTTATATACAAGTTTATGAAGTAGCAACATTTTATTCAATGTTTAATTTATCTCCTGTTGGAAAATATTTTATTCAAGTTTGTACAACAACACCATGTATGATTAGAGGAGCAGGAAAAATTGTTAAAACTTGCAAAGATCATATCTCAAAAAATCAGAATGAAATTTCAGAAAATAAACTTTGTTCTTGGACTGAAGTTGAATGTCTTGGTGCATGTGTAAACGCTCCGATGATTCAAATAAACCAAGACTACTTTGAGGATTTAGATGGTGATAAGGCAAAAGAGATTATTCTTGAATTACTACAAGATAAATTTCCTTCACCAGGTTCAGCAAAAAACAGAAAAAATACATCTCCAGAAAATGGAAAAACCACATTATTAGAGGTTAAAAATGCTTAAGGACGAAGATAGAATATTTAAAAACCTGTATAATGATCTTGGATGGAATCTGGATTCTGCAATAAACAGAGGTGATTGGTCCCAAACTAAAGAATTAATTTCTAAAGGTAAAGATTGGATTATTAAAGAAATTAAAGATTCGGAGTTGCGTGGAAGAGGGGGAGCCGGTTTTCCCACAGGATTAAAACTATCTTTTGCACCTAAAACTGTTGGTTCTAGACCTCATTATTTGGTTATTAATGCAGACGAGTCTGAGCCAGGAACCTGTAAGGATAGGGATATATTAAGATTTGAACCTCAAAAGTTAATTGAAGGATGTTTAATTACTAGTTATGCAATCAGTTCTCACACCTGTTACATTTATATTAGAGGTGAGTATTTTAGAGAAGGTCAAAGATTGCAAGAAGCTATCAATCAAGCATATGATAAAAAATTTTTAGGAAAAAATGCTTGTGGATCCGGATGGGATTTGGATGTGTATTTGCATTATGGAGCAGGAGCTTATATCTGCGGTGAAGAAACAGCGTTACTTGAAAGTTTAGAGGGAAAAAAAGGATTACCACGGCTGAAACCTCCTTTCCCAGCATTAGTAGGTCTTTATGGCTGCCCAACAATAGTTAATAATGTAGAAACTATATCAGTAATTCCTACTATTCTAAGACGTGGATCTAAATGGTTTGCATCTCTTGGTAAACCTAAAAATACCGGAACAAAAATTTTCTGCATATCTGGAAATGTAAATAATCCATGCAATGTGGAAGAGGAAATGGGCATACCTCTTAAAGATTTGATAGAGAAGCATGCTGGAGGTGTTGTAGGAGGTTGGAATAATCTTCAAGCTGTAATACCTGGAGGATCTTCAATGCCACTCTTACCAAAAAATGTTTGTGAGACAATTACCATGGACTTTGATTCACTTATAAAGGCGAAAAGTGGTCTAGGCACTGCTGGAGTAGTTGTAATAAACAAAGACCAAGACATCATCAAATGTATAGCTAGAATAGCTAAATTTTATAAACATGAAAGCTGCGGACAATGCACTCCATGCAGAGAAGGTTGTGGATGGATGTGGAGAATGTTGGAAAGAATGTCGGAAGGAGAAGCTACATATAAAGAATTAGATCTTCTTTATGATGTTACAAAGCAAATCGAAGGACATACAATTTGTGCTTTTGGAGAAGGAGCTTCTTGGCCAGTACAAGGGCTAATTCGTCATTTTAAAAAAGAAATAATTAAAAGAAGTCATGAAGAACCGTTAATTAAGAAAAAATCAAATATTCCATATCTGATAGATCAACATCTACTGGAGGAAGATAATGCCTAAAATCACTGTTAACGATATAGAGGTAGAATTCGAAGAGGGAATGACAGTCCTTCAGGCGTGCGAATTATCTGGCGCTGAAATACCAAGATTCTGTTACCATGAAAGACTTTCTATAGCAGGCAATTGTAGAATGTGTTTAGTCGAAATGGAAAAATCCTCAAAACCAATAGCTTCGTGTGCTATGCCAGCCACTGATGGTATGAAAATAAAAACTAATACATCTTTTGTAGAAAAAGCAAGAAAGGGTGTAATGGAATTTTTGCTAGCCAATCACCCTTTAGACTGTCCAGTATGTGACCAAGGAGGAGAATGCGATTTGCAAGATCAATCTCTTTTTTATGGTCTTGATAATTCAAGATATACAGAAAGCAAAAGACAAGTTAAGGAAAAATATATGGGTCCTTTAATTAAAACACAGATGACAAGATGTATTCA
>CACLHE010000031.1 GCA_902606665.1 uncultured Pelagibacteraceae bacterium | reverse complement strand
TGACCTTTTGTTTTTTTTTTGCTTTATTAGCTTTTTTTTGTAAATCATATTTATATTTTCCAATCTCAATAATTTTACATACTGGAGGATTCGCATTTGGTGAAATTTCAATTAGGTCTAACCCTTCTTGCTTTGCAATATTAATAGCTTCAGTGGTTGGAAGTGTGCCTAGATTTTTTCCATCGCTAGCTATAACCTGAACCTGTGGAGCTCTTATTCTATCATTAGCTCTGGGGCCTTTCGGTCTAGTTTTTTTTTGAAAATAATTTTGTCTGTGAAACGCCACTTAGTTTATAGGTAGTTTATTTTGTTGAGATATTCTTTTAATTGCCTGATCAAGTGAAATTGTTTCTTGTTTTTCTGATCCAAGCTTTCTAATTGTTACACTCTTATCTTTAGCTTCTTTTTGACCGCAGATTAATAACAAAGGTACTTTTGACAATGAATGTTCTCTAATTTTATAATTAATTTTCTGGTTTTTTAAATCCACTTCAGCGTTTATATCTGCTTTTAAACATTCTTCAAATATTTTTTTTGCATATTTATCAAATTCTGAAGCAATAGGAAGAACGACAACCTGTATTGGAGCTAACCAAAGTGGTAATTTTCCAGCATAATGTTCTATTAATATTCCTATAAATCTTTCTAATGAGCCAAAAAGTGCTCTATGTAACATTACTGGAATTTTTTTTGATCCATCGCTAGCTACATAAGTAGCGCCAAGTCTCGCGGGAAGATTTAAGTCTACCTGTAGAGTTCCACACTGCCAATCGCGTCCAATTGTATCTCTTAATACAAAATCAATTTTGGGTCCATAGAATGCTCCTTCACCTTTATTGATTTCATATTTTAATTTTGATTGTTTGATTGCTTTTAATAATGCTGATTCTGCTTTATCCCAAATATTATCATCTCCTACTCTTTTTTCTGGTCTATCTGAGAACTGTAATAAAACATTTTTAAAACCCAGATCTTTATAAATTTCCAATATTAAATTAGTCACACTTAAACACTCTTCTGTAATTTGATCTTCTGTACAAAAAATATGAGCGTCATCTTGAGTAAAAGCTCTAACTCTTAATAAACCGTGTAACGCTCCAGAAGGTTCATATCTGTGAACTTTTCCAAATTCAGATAGTTTAAGAGGAAGGTCTCTATAACTTTTGAGTCCTTGGTTGAATACTTGTATACATCCTGGACAGTTCATTGGTTTTATTGCAAAAGTTTTCTTATCAGGAGTATCAGAAGTAAACATATTTTCACCAAATTTTTCCCAATGACCTGATTGTATCCACAAAGTTTTATCTAATATTTCTGGAGTATTAATTTCTTTATAACCAGCTTTTTTCTGTTTAAGTCTCATGTACTCAATTAAAGTTCTAAATAAAGTCCATCCTTTATGATGCCAAAAAACTGCACCTGGACTTTCTTCACGAAAGTGGAATAAATCCATTGCTTTACCGATTTTTCTATGGTCTCTTTTTTCAGCTTCTTCCAATCTCAAAAGATAATCTTCCAATTCTTTTTTATTTCTCCAGCATGTTCCATATATTCTTTGTAGCATTTCATTTTTTGAGTCTCCCCTCCAATAAGCTCCGGAAACCTTTGTTAGTTTAAAAGCCTTACCAACTTTTCCAGTGGATGAAAGATGTGGTCCTCTGCATAAATCAAACCATTTACCGTGCCGATAAATAGAAATCTCTTCATTTTTTGGAATATCTTCAATTATTTCTGCTTTGTAGCCTTCTCCTATTTTTTTAAAATGTTTAATGGCTTCATCTCTTTTCCATATTTCTCTTTCAGTTTTTTCATCACGATCAACTATTTCTTTCATTTTTTCTTCGATCTTCTCTAAATCTTCATCAGTAAAAGGTTCTTTTCTAGAAAAATCATAATAAAAACCATTTTCAATAACTGGGCCAATAGTTACTTGAGTTTTAGGAAATAATTCCTGCACAGCCATTGCTAATACATGAGCAGCATCATGTCTGATAGTTTCTAATCCTTCTTTGTCTTTGGACGTAATTATTTTGACATTTGCGGTTTTATTGATTAAAAAACTTAAATCTTTCAACTCTCCATCTACACTCATCACGCAAGCATCTTTGGCTAAAGATTTGCTAATTTTGGTTGCAATTTCAAAACCATCAATTTTTTTTGTAAATGCAATTTTTTTTCCGTCTAATAATTTTATTTCTGGCATTTGTTAGGATGACGATACTAATTTTTTATACTCAGTAAAGGTTGTTTGACACATTTTATCAACATCAAATCTTTTTAGTACATTTTTTCTTCCTTCAATACCAATAGATTTTAGGGAATTATAGTCTTTTTTCATTACCATAGCTATTGTATCAGCCAAAGCTACTGTATCTTCATTTTTATATAAATATCCTGTCTTATCTTTAATTATAGTTTCTTTTGATCCGCCCAAATCACTTGCAATAATTGGGAGTTGCATAGATTGAGCTTCTACTGAAACTCTACCAAAAGCTTCGGGTTCAATAGAGCAAGAACAAACTAGATTAGCGACTCCGTAAGCTATTGGCATTTCTTCGCAATTAGGAATGAATTTAATTATCTTATTGAGTCGATATTGTTGAACTAAACCTAAAAGCTGTTTTTTATAAACATTTCTTCCTTGATCGTCTCCAAGAATAATAGCTTCGAAAGGCGGGCTATCATTTTTTTCAATAAGTAATTTTATTGACTCTATAAATATTTTTTGCCCTTTCCAGGGTGTCAATCTACCTGGCAATAAAATAATAAATTTATTTCTGTCTATATTATATTGTTTAGAAAATTTATCGATCTTAATAGGCAATATTCTTTGAGGATTAAAATAATTTGTATTAATTCCCCTAAAAATAACTAAAAGTTTTCTTTTTGTGCTTATAAAAAATTCTCCATAGTTTTGATTTATGTGAGAAAAAATAAAGTTTGATCCAGCTATAACTAGATCAGATCTTAACATTATTGAATTATAAAACTTTTTTATAGTATTTGTAAAATTATATGTGCCATGAAATGTTGTTACAAACTTTCTAAAAGTAAGCCTTGCTGCAAAAAAACAAGACCACGCGGGCGCTCTACTTCTAGCATGGATAATATTAATATTATAAAAAAGAATTATAAAAAAAATAAGTATAGTATTAAATAAAATTATTATGGGGTTTTTTGAATGAACAGGAAGTTTGAATATTTTAACTTTATTTTTGTTAACAAACTTAAGTAGTTTTCCTCCACTTGTTGCAATGTAAGATTTACAACCTTGTTCTGGTAAAAAATGAGCAATATCATAACAGCCTGTCTCAGCTCCCCCATAGCCTAAACTTGGTATAACTTGTAAAACTTTAACTTTTTTTTTCATTATTTTGAAATATTATATTATGTCAAATGAACTACAAGAGATCTAAATATTTTACAACCTTAGGCAAAAAAAAAATTAAATATTTATTTATTGATATAAATAGCCAAATTACAGTGGTTTTTTTCCATGGTTTTATGTCTGATATGATAGGAGAAAAACCTACTGCTATTCAAAAATTTTGTAAGAAATATAAATTAAATTTTTTGAAATTCGAATATTCTGGCCATGGAAAGTCTACAGGTAGTTTCACTGATGGTAATATAAGTTTATGGACAAGTGAGGCCAAACAACTAATTCAGTCAAAAATTAAAAAAAACTCGGATATGATTTTTGTAGGCTCAAGTATGGGTAGTTGGATAGCTCTTAATCTATTTTCAAAATTTAAAAAAAAAATAAAAGGTTTTATAGGAATCGGGTCTGCGCCAGATTTTTTGGAAAAACTTATGTGGAAAAAATTTAGCAAAAAAATTAAAAATGAAATACTTGAGAAAAAGATTTATTACCTCGATTATGGTGGTTTTACCTATCCTCTCACAAAACAATTAATTTTTGATGGAAGAAAAAATAAAGTTTTAAGTAAAAATATTAATATAGGGGTGCCAATAACACTTTTTCATGGATTAAAAGACGATGTTGTTCCTCTAATTTTTTCTAAAAAAATATTAAAAATTTGTAAAAAATCAAAAAAAAAATTAATTAAAATTAAAAGTGGAGATCATAGTTTATCAAGGAAAAGCGATTTAAAAAAAATATGTAATGAGCTAAAACTTATAATTTTTAGTTATTTGCAAATTAAAGAATAATTTCATTTATTACATAGTTAGGTCTATTTTTTACTTCAAAATAAATTCTTCCCACATATTCCCCAATAATCCCTAAAGTAAACATTACTAATCCTAATGATAGACTTAAAATAGAATTGGTGAAAGTTAATCCTCTAGGTAATTGTAGCGATGTAAAATCGAAAATTCCAAAAATATGAAATATCTTCACTGAAAATAAAAACAAAAAAAACAAAAAAGATAAGAATGAAATAAATATTCCTGTAATTAAAATAAATCTCAAAGGTATTAAAGAAAAAGATACAAAACCATCTAAGGCTAAAGCGGTCGCGCCAAAAAAAGAAAAATTTGTCTTTCCTCCGTAGCGTTCATCCCTTTCATATTCAACTCCGATTTGTTTAAAACCAACCCATGAACGCAATCCTCTTATAAATAAATTCTTCTCACTTAAACTATTTAAATTTTTTACAACTTTTCTATTCATTAAGCAAAAATCCCCTCCTTTTTTGGGTACATCAATCTCGCTAAGTTTTGAATAAATTTCGTAAAATAAATTATAAAATATTTTATTTAGTAAACTGGTCTTTCTTTTACTTCTAATGCCATATACCACATCATAACCTTCTTTAATCTTATCAACAAACTTTGAAATAATTTCGGGTGGATCCTGTAAATCGCCATCCATAACGCATACATAATCATTTTCGGAGTACTTTAATCCTACTGCAATAGCTGATTGATATCCAAAATTTCTTGAAAGTGAAATTACTTTTACAGATTTATTTTCTGAATTAATTTTTTTTAGCAAATCAAGACTATTGTCTTTTGAACCATTTTCGATGAAAATTATCTCGTATTTTTTTATACTTAATTTTTCTATAGCTTTAATTGTTCTTTTATAGACTTCATTTATATTTGCAGATTCATTATATGAAGGTATGACTATCGAAATACTATCAATCATAAAATAGATTTTATCTAACTGTTTTATAATAGTTTATTGTTTTTACAAGCCCTTGATTTAAATTAGTTTTAGGCTTCCAGCCCAATACCCTGCTTATCTTGTTAATTGAAGGATATAATTTTAAATTTTCATTTTTTCTAAATGGTATTTTATTAAATTGTGGTTTTCCTTGTCTTATAATTTTGCTGATTGAGTTTATTATAAATTTTACTGAAACTGGCTTTCCAGATCCCACATTAAAAATTTCTCCTAAAGCTTTCTTTCTAGTTAGACATAAAGTGATTGCATTTATTACATCATCTACATAACAAAAATCTCTCAATTGGTTGCCTTTGGAAACTGGAAAATTCTTTTTTTTCAAACAGCCGTTAATTACTTGAGGAATTAAACGATCATTCTTTTGATGAGGACCGTATACTAAAAATAGCCTAAGAATAGTTGCTGGAAAATTTTCAGTTTTGTATAACATAACCAATAAATTTATACTTGCTAACTTTGCTAATGCATAAGATGTAATTGGATCTTCTTTAGAATTTTCTTTTATAGGTGAAATGTTTGCCCCATATTCATCGCATGTTCCTATATGTAAATATCTTTTTAAATTTTTCCTATTTAGAGATAATAATAAATTCATCGTTGACAAAAAATGACTTTCTATCACTAAACGACCTTTACTAAAAAATTTTCTATGATCAATATATCCTCCTAAATTTATCACATATTCAAATGGCCGATTTATTTTTTTTTTCAATAAATTGAATTTTGTATAGTCACAAAATATATAAGTTAAATTTTTATGAATTAATTTTTTTTTTCTTTTTCCAAGAGAAACGCAAGTAACTTTTGCTCCAAGTTTCAAAAGCTTTTCAATAAGATTTATACCAATAAATCCCGTTCCGCCTATAACCAGAATAGAACTATTTTTTAATTGATTCATTAATCAAATGATTTCTTTGCAATGTTTTTGTTCCAATCATAAGGAATTTCCTTGTCAAATGCGGACTTCCTTTTTATTTCTGTATCATCATAGGGTAAATCTGCGCAGTTAGCCACTATTGCTGTCTTGTCGCCTATCCCCATAAAACCATTCCAGATCAATGGTGGAACTGAAACTAATTTATAATTTTTTTGTGATAAAAAAAATTCTTGTATTTGACCTTTAGTATTACTATTTGGTCTTGCATCATACAGCACAAGCTTTATTTCTCCTAATACTACAGCATAATTTAATGTCATTTTTGAATGTAGGTGCCAGCCTTTAATCTTATTTGGATGAACTGTCGAAAAATAAATTTCTCCAAACTTGGAAAAATTTTTTGAGTCATTGCGTATCATATGCATTACTTTGCCACGTTCATCCTCGATTTGTTTTAATGGTATTATTTTAATTCCTTCAATCATAATTAATGTAAAAAATTTTTTATTTCATCCACAACAAAGTCCAACTCTTTACGCTCCAAGCCTGGGTAAACACCAATCCAAAAAGTATTATTCATAATAGTTGAAGTATTTTTTAAATTTCCCACTACACGAAATTTTTTTTCTAACATATATGGTTGTTTAGTTACGTTTCCAGAAAAAAGTAATCTAAATCCTATTTTTTTTTCGTCAAGATATCTTAAAAGTTGGTTTCGAGTAACGGACAAATTATCTCTAAGCGTAATTGGAAAACCAAACCAAGATGGATCAGAATTTTCTGTTGCCTCAGGTAAGATTAAATATTCCTCGATAGATTTTAGTTGGTCGTATATATATTTAAAATTATTTTTTCTGCTCTTAATAAAATTTTTTACACGGCTCATTTGTGCTAAACCACATGCTGCCTGCATATCAGTAATTTTCATATTATATCCGGCATGTGAATATATATATTTATGATCATATCCTTTTGGCAGGTCTCCAAGTTTCCAATCAAAGCGTTTATTACAGGTATTTTCTTTCCCAGGTTCACAAAAGCAATCTCTGCCCCAATCTCTAAATGATTGAGCAATCATTTTTAATCTCAAACTGTTTGTAAATACCGCGCCTCCTTCTCCCATTGTAATATGATGCGCTGGATAAAAACTTAATGTGGCCATATCACCAAATGTGCCTACCATTTTTCCATCATAGGTCGAACCTAATGCATCACAACTATCTTCTATAAGCCAAAGATTATTTTTTTCGCAAATAGATTTTACGGCTTTTAAATTGAAAGGGTTTCCAAGAGTGTGGGCTATCATTATAGCTTTAGTTTTTGATGTAATTGCCTCCTCAATAAGAGTTTCGTCTATGTTGTAAGTAGGAATTTTTACGTCAACAAATACTGGAACAGCTCCAAACTGAACAATAGGATTTATAGTTGTAGGAAATCCTGCTGCTACAGTAATTACTTCATCTGTTGGTTTAATAGCTTTCTCCTTAAGCTTGGGAGAGGTGAGAGTGGAAAAAGCAATTAAATTGGCTGAAGAACCAGAATTAACAGTTATTAACTGTCTGACACCAATAAATTGTGCAAGTTTTTTTTCAAATTCTTTATTAAATCTACCGGCAGTCAACCATCCATCTAATGAAGCTTCTACCATATTTTGAAGCTCTAAATTTCCGATAACCTTTCCGGTAGGAGGTATTGTGGTTTTCCCAGGAATAAATTTTCTCTTTTTGAATTCAAGATTTGAATATTTTTTTACTAATTTAAAAATACTATTTTTTAAGTTTTTTTTTTGATTAGAGTTCATAAAATAGAATTATTTATTACTATTCATGGATATAATGTATTATAAGTAATTAAAAAATGAAATTAAATAATTTTCAGAAAAATTTCAGCATTTTTTTTTCAGTTATTATTTCCATATTAATTGTAACTTTACTATGGGAGCAGATAAATTTACCATTTAATAATACCTCTGGAACTAAGGGATTTTTAGTATCTATAGGATATAACCCGGCGAATGATACAATAAGATATATTTTGTTTATAGGCTTACCTCTTGCAGTTTTTCTTTTTTCAAATCAGATAATAAATAAAAAAACAATTAGTATAAATAAGCTATTTTTCGAAAAAGATGAAGAAGTTTTAATCACACATAAAAGCATTTTAATAATATCAATAATATTTATAATTTTTATTTTTTTAGAATTTTTTTCAGTAAATTTTGATTTTCCTAGTTATAGACTAGATCATTTTCATGATGGAAATTA
>CACLHE010000030.1 GCA_902606665.1 uncultured Pelagibacteraceae bacterium | reverse complement strand
CAGCTGCAACATCTAATGCATGTTTTTCGTTTTCAAGTTGGCAAGGTCCAGCTATTAAAGTAAAAGGTTTACTATTTGAAATACTTAATTTTCCGCATTTAATTAATTTATTTACCATTAATTTTTCTCCTTATTTTTTTCAGCAGCTTTTATAAATGACGAAAATAATGGATGAGGAGTAAAAGGTCTTGATTTAAATTCAGGATGGAATTGAACACCGACAAACCATGGATGATCTTTTAATTCAATTATTTCTGGCAGCATACCATCTGGTGACAAAGCAGAAAAAATTAGTCCTTTTTTTTCAAAATCATCTTTATATTTAATATTTACTTCATACCTATGTCTGTGTCTTTCTTTTATTTTTTTTTCCAGATATATTTTAGATATTAAAGAATTTTTTTTTAATATAGCGTCATATAAACCTAATCTCATGGTTCCTCCTAAATTTTCCTCACTTCCTATCATTCTTTTTCCTCCTTTTTGCCATTCTTCAAGCAAACCAACCACTGGTGTACAGTTGTTTCCGAATTCGCTGGTAGAAGCATTTTTAATATTTAATAAATTTCTAGCAGCTTCAATAATCGCCATTTGCATACCAAAACAAATGCCGAAAAAAGGTATACCGTTCAATCTTGCATATTTTATGGCAGCAATTTTACCTTCGCTGCCTCTCTTTCCAAAGCCACCGGGAATTAATATACCTGAAATATTCTTTAAATTAGATTTTAAATTATGATTTTTAATATTTTCCGAGTCTATTCTTTCTAAATTTACTTTAACATTATTTGAGATTCCGCCATGTGTAAGTGCTTCGTCTAAAGATTTATAAGCATCCTTTAAATTTACATATTTTCCAATAATTCCTATATCAACTATTTTTCTTGGGTTAAGAACCTTTGAAGTGATGTTTCTCCATTTTTTAAGGTTGGGTGTTTTTTTGTTTTTAATATCAAAATATGAAAGCACCCGCTCATCAAGCTTCTCATTATGAAAACTAATTGGAGCTTCATATATAGTTTTTACATCAACAGTCTCAATGACATTATCTATAGATACATTGCAAAATAAAGATATTTTCTTTCTTTCTGCTTTTGGAATTTGTTTTTCAGATCTACAAATAATTATATCAGGTTGAATACCTAAACTTCTTAGCTCCTTAACAGAATGTTGTGTAGGTTTCGTTTTGAGTTCACCAGAAGCTTTTAAATAAGGAACTAAAGTAAGATGAATAAACAAACTATTTTTTTTTCCTGCATCGTTTGAGAACTGTCTGATAGCTTCTAAGAATGGTAAGCTTTCTATATCTCCTACTGTTCCTCCGATTTCACAAATCACAAAATCTTCATTTTTTATATTATGAGAAATAAATTTTTTAATCCGGTCAGTTACATGTGGTACCACCTGAACAGTTCCACCTAAATAGTCACCTTTTCTTTCTTTTTTAATTATATCGCTATAAATTCCGCCTGTTGTAATATTATCAGATTTTGTTGCTGAAATTCCTGTAAATCTTTCATAATGGCCTATATCTAAATCTGTTTCAGCTCCATCATCAGTTACATAAACTTCACCATGTTGAAATGGATTCATTGTTCCAGGATCTACATTTAAATAAGGATCTAATTTTCTAATCCTAACATTAAAACCGCGCAATTGTAGTAGTGCAGCTAATGATGCTGAAGAGAGACCTTTCCCTAGTGATGAAACCACGCCGCCAGTGACGAATACATATCGCGCCATGGAAGTACAATATATTAAATTTTTTGCAAGAAAGAAAGATAAATCTTTAGTCAGATTTTGGAATTTTTGGTTCCGTTGCATCTTCTTTTTCATCAGTCTTTTCTAAAACTGAGGAGCTAGAAAATTCTTCTTTAGACATCATTGTAAGAGAAATGCTGGAAATAATAAATAATGTAGCTATTATTGCTGTAGCCTTCGTTAAAAAGTTACCCGCAGACCTTGAAGATATAAAGCTTTCTTGAGAAGAGCCAATGCCTAAAGCTCCTCCTTCAGATTTTTGTAAGAGTATTACTACAACTAGAATTACAGCCAAAATTATATTTAATACTAAAATAATATTTTCCATAACAGTTATTTATAGTAATTTTTTATGATATCAATAAATTCTTTTGGTGATTGAGACGCACCGCCTATTAAAAACCCATCTATCTCATTAACTAAAGAAAAATGTCTTATATTGTTAGAGTTTACTGATCCACCATAAAGAACTTTTGGATAGTTTTTCAACTTAAGAACCTTTTTAAGATCATTTTTTATATACTTTATAATCTTTATCAGATCTTTAGCTTTAGGAATTTTGTTTGTCCCTATGGACCAAACAGGTTCATAAGCAATTATAATCTCATTTGTTTTAAAATTTTTTTTCAATGATTGTAATATTTGGTTTTTGATAACTTGGAAAGTTCTATTGTTTCTTTTTTCTTTTAAAGTTTCACCAACACAAAAAATTATTTTTAATTTTTGATTTAAAGAAGAAATAATTTTTTTTCTAATTAATTCATTTGACTCACCTTCTAATCTATTTTCAGAATGACCTAGAATTATATATCCGGCTCCAACACTTTTTAGCATTTTTGCATTTACGGATCCTGTAAAAGGACCATACTTTTGATGATAGTGACAATTTTGAGCTCCTAGTGAAATAAATTTAGTTGTAAGCCTTTTATTAAAATAATGAATTAGTGTATTAGGAACGCATAAAATAATTTTATTTTTCTTTGAAGAAAATTTTGATCTATAACTGAATTGATTGATCTTTTGGACAATTCTAAAGTCGCTAAAATCACCAAACATTTTCCAATTACCAATGAAATATTTTAATTTGTTTGTCATGATTTAATATTTAATTTATAGACTATATAAATAGATAACAATAAAATAGTTAACAAAAAATGCTAGGTCCAATTAGAAAATTTTCAAGTACAATTTATGCAAAGTTACTTTTGTTTATTATAGTTATTCCCTTTATTTTTTGGGGAATGGGTAGCTCATTTACGGGTGGAAGTAAGAATGTTATTTTTACGCTAGATAATGAAAAATATTCTATAACAGAATTCAGTGAGTATATAAATAACCGGGCTGGAAACCAAGTTGATGTAAATATGGTTGATAAATTTCTTTCTGATTTTATTAGTGATAAATTAATTGAAAAAGAAATTAATGATTTAAAAATTAATTTATCAGATAAATCGCTTGCTAAACTAATAAAGCATCAGAAAAATTTTAAACGTGATAACAAGTTTTCCAGAACTGAGTATGAAAAGTTTCTTATTAAAAATAATATTACTGCTACTAATTTTGAATATATTTTATCCAATGAAGAGAAGAAAAAACAATTATTAGAATTTATTGGTGGCGGTATTTTACCACCTAAATTTTTAATAAATATAGCATATGATAGAATTAATCAAAAAAGAGAAATTGAAACTATAAATTTAAATGAAGTCTTTAAAAAAAAATTAAATTTCTCGGAAAAAGAAATTAATGACCACTATAAAAATAATATCGATAAATATACTGAAATTTATAAATCAATACAGATAATAGAATTAAACCCAAAAAAATTAATTGGTAATGATGAATTTAATGATTTATTTTTTAAAAAAATCGATGAAATTGATGATATTATAATTGAAGGGAAGAAACTTTTACACATACTTGAAAAGTTTAATTTAGAAAAAACAGATACCTACATAATAAATGAATCAGGAGAGAGTATTGATCAAACAAGTATTAATATTCCAAAAAGTTTAGTTTTAAAAATTTTAAATATCAATGTCTCAGAGCCTACTATTTTAATAGAACATGAGAATAAATATTACTTAACTGAATTAATTAAGACTGAAAATGTAAAATTAAATATTAAAAACGATTCTACCCAAAAAAAAATCTTAAAAAACCTTGAAAATGAAACTAAAATAAAATTAATTTCTGAAATAATTGGTAAAATAAATAAGAATAATTTTTCAAAATTAGATTTCGATAACCTATCAAAAAATGAGGGTGTCGTTATTAAAAATATAAAATTAAGCAATCAAAGTGATGAAAAAATATTTAAAAAACAAATGGTCAATCAAATTTACTCATATCCTGGAAAAAGAGTAGTTTTGATTAATTCACTTGATTATTCAGAGATATATTTGGTCTATACAAATAAAATTGAGAATGTGAAAATTAAATATGATTCTGAGGAATATAAAAAATACTTAAATTTATCACAGGCAAGAATAGTAAAAGATTTATATAACTCCTATGATAATTATCTTAAAAAAAAATATGAAATTGACATAAATTACAAATCATTAGATACAATAAAAAATTATTTTAATTAATGAATATCAACACAAACTTATCAAAATTCAAAAAAAAACATAAAAGTAAAAAAAATCAAATACTGTTTCTTAAAGCTGACTGTAAAAATAATAAGATTTTGGATAATCTAATTAATAATTTCTTAATCAAAAAAAATAGCTTTATTTTTGAATCTGTTGAAAAAAGAAGAATAAGAGGTCGTTATACTATTATTGGGGCTGATCCAGATAAAATTTGGGAATTTAATAAAAAAAAAATTTTTTTAATAGAAGGCGGCAGAAAAAAATCTATAAAAAGCTCTTCTTATGTATTTTTAAAGAAACTTATAGAAGAATTCAATTTTCCATTACCTAAAAATTTACCACCTATTTGTTCACTTTTGGTTGGGTATTTTTCTTACGATATAATTAGATATGTTGAAAAAATACCAGATAAATGTGTAGACGATCTTAAAATTCCAGATATTAAACTTATGAGGCCAAAAACCATTATAATTCATGATAATTTACATAAAAAAATTTATTTTATAGCAAATTGTTTTGCTGATGAAAAAATTGAAAATTACCAAAAATACTTTTTAAAACAAATACGAATCCTTAACTTTTTAAAAAATCTTGCCTTTAACTTCAACTATAAAAAATTCATCAAAAAATCTAGTAAAAGAAAATTATAGTAAAATCAAATATATCTAAAAATAAATTCAAAAAAATAGTTTTGAAAGCTAAAAAATATATTAAAAACGGTGATATTTTTCAGGTTGTCTTGAGTCAAAGATTTGAATGTGATCTGACTAAAAATCCTATCGAGATATATAAAAAATTAAGAGTCACTAATCCTTCACCTTTCATGTTTTTTTTTAATTTTGAAAATTTTCAAATAATTGGAAGTAGTCCAGAAATACTTGTTAGATTAAGAAATAAAAAAATTACAATACGCCCAATTGCTGGTACGCGACCTAGGGGATCAAGTTTAAAAAAAGATAATGCTTATAAAAAACAGCTTATAAATGATAAAAAAGAACTATCAGAACATTTGATGTTATTAGATTTAGGTAGAAACGATGTTGGTAAAGTCTCTAAAGTTAACACTGTAAAAGTCACAGAGAAATTTAAAATTGAGAAATATTCTCATGTTATGCACATAGTTTCTAATGTTGAAGGTACATTCGATAAAAAACAATCTATATTTGATACTATGCTTTCAGGTTTTCCTGCTGGTACAGTTACTGGGGCACCTAAAATACGTGCAATGGAGATCATAGACGAACTTGAAAAATCAAAAAGGAAAATGTACGCAGGATCTATTGGATACTTTTCTGCAAATAAAAATTTTGATACTTGTATAGCTTTAAGAACAGCTCTAATAAAAGATAAAAAATTTTATATACAATCTGGAGCTGGTATTGTTGCTGATAGTGTTCCAGAAAAAGAATATTTTGAAACTATTAATAAAGCAAAAGCTCTGATCAATTCTTTAAAATGAAAATACTACTAATTGATAATTATGATAGTTTTACCTACAATCTATATCACTATCTTTCTTCATTAAAATGTAAAGTTGAGGTCTATAGAAATGATAAAATTGAAATTAATAAAATTAAAAAAAATAAGTATCAAAAAATAGTAATTTCTCCTGGCCCCGGCTATCCTATAAAAGCTGGAAACTGCATTAGAATAGTTAAGCATTTTTATAAAACAATTCCAATATTGGGAGTTTGTCTAGGACATCAAATTATTGGCCAAGCTTTTAATTCAAAAATTGTTGTGGCTAATAAATTAATGCATGGAAAAACTAGTCTTATTAAACATAATGGCATAGGTATTTTCAAGGGAATTAAAAAAGTAATATCTGCTACAAGGTATCATAGTTTGATAATTGATAGAAAAAAAATAGGTAAAGATTTAATTGTTACTGCTGAAACAAAGGATAAGATAATCATGGGTATAATGCATAAAAAATATAATATACATGGTGTTCAATTTCACCCAGAAAGTATTAAAACGCCAGAAGGTTTAAAATTATTAAAAAATTTTTTAAAATGTTAAATTATTATGAATAGCTCAGAACAATTTACTGATAATATTTCAAAAGGCAAAAATTTAAGTTTTGAAGAAAGCAAAACTGCCTTTCTTAACATCATGAATGGTAATATGAATGAAGAATTAATTTATAAATTTTTAACAAATTTATCTGAAAAAGGTGAAACTGCTGAAGAGATTGCTGGCGGTGTTTATGTATTAAGAGAAAAAGCTTTAAAAGTTAATACTTCAAGTGATGTTATAGATACTTGCGGTACTGGTGGTGATGGAAAAAATACTCTTAATATTTCTACAGCTGCTTCTCTTCTTTTAGCTAGTATGGATGTCAAAGTTGCTAAGCATGGTAATAAAGCTTTATCATCAAAATGTGGTTCTGCTGACGTTTTAGAGCGACTAAAAATAAACATTGATTTGCAGCCTGACGGTGTAGCTAAAAGTATAGAGAAAAATAATTTTGGTTTTATGTTTGCTCCAAACTATCATTTAACTATGAAATATGTAGCGCCAATAAGGAAAAAAATTGGCAAAAGAACAATATTTAATTTACTTGGTCCTCTGAGTAGCCCGGCTAATGTTAAAAAACAAGTAGTTGGAGTTTTTGCAAAAAAATGGTTGTTGCCTTTTGCGAATGCTTTAAGAAACCTAAAGACAGAACATGCTTGGATAGTACATAGTGAAGATGGAATGGATGAAATTTCTCCTTTTACTATAACTAATGTTGTTGAATTAAAAGAAAATAAAATTCATGAAATAAAAATTGATCCAAAAAAAATTGGAATAAAATTTAGTAACCCCGATAATTTAAAAGGTCAAAATGCTGATTACAATGCTTCTAAAATAATTGATATTTTTAGCGGTAAAAAAAATGAATTTTCTGAAGCCGTATGTTTAAATGCGGCAGCCGCTTTAATTGTCTCTGGTAAATTTAATAAATTTGAAGACGCATATGAATATTCAAGTAAACATTTAGAGACTGATAAACCACTTGTACATTTGAAAAAAATTCAAAAATTTTAAAATGGAAAATGCTTTAAAAAAAATTATTGATTCAAAAAAAGAGAGAATAAAGTTTTATAAAAATAAATATAGTGAAAACAAACTCTTAAATGATATCAAAAATACTAAAAACTTTATCGACTTCAAAGATAAAATTAAAAAAAGAAATTCGGATGGTAAAATATCTATAATAGCTGAAATAAAAAAAGCTAGTCCTTCTGCTGGAGAAATTGTTAAAAATTTTAACCCTTTAGATATAGCCGAAATTTATATTAAAAATGGAGCTAGCTTTTTATCTGTTCTGACCGAAGAAAATTTTTTTTTAGGTAAACTTGATGATATAAGAAGTATAAAAAAAAAATATAAGATACCAATATTGTGTAAAGATTTTTTTATAGATACATATCAAGTCCCTCTTGCAAAAAGTTATGGAGCAGATTGCATATTAATAATTTTATCTGCAGTTGATATGAAAATTGCAAAAGATTTACATCAAGCTGCTAATGATTTAGATCTTTCCACAATCGTAGAAGTACATTCTGAAAAAGAAGCTGAGATGGCAGCATCGTTTGAAAATGCCCTTATTGGGATAAATAATAGAAACTTAAAAACTTTAAAAATTTCATTAAATACATCTATTGATCTATCAAAATTATTAAAAACACATAAAAATCCTTTAATTTGTGAAAGTGGAATAAACACGGCGCAGGATATTAAATTTATTATAAAAAATTCCAATATTCTAAATTTCTTAATAGGTGAATCACTGCTTAAAAGCCAAAATATTGGTTCCAAACTTAAAGATCTTTCGCAAATAAGCCTTTAAAAATAAGCCTTTTTTGATATTGATTTAAAATTAGAACTTTTATAGAACAATAAATGTACGATATTTGTTCTATGCTAACTAAAAAACAAAGAAATTTACTGTTATTTATAA
>CACLHE010000029.1 GCA_902606665.1 uncultured Pelagibacteraceae bacterium | reverse complement strand
ACTGCTAACATTTCAGAGTTAACTTTTCTTATGTTTACTTGTTGATCTAGTGCGTTTTTATAAATTTTATCTGTTTTATCTAGTGTTTTTACAGTAACAGTATCAAAAAAATAATCTGAGTAAAGTTCATAGCCAGATTGCTTTAATTTGTCCGCAAAATTTTTAGCTAGTTGTGAAACAGTGTCTGCTATTTTTTTAATTCCCTTTGGTCCATGATACACGGCGTAGGCAGCTGAAACTATTGCAAGTAAAGCCTGAGCGGTACAAATATTACTTGTAGCTTTATCTCTTCTTATATGTTGCTCTCTTGTTTGTAGAGCCAATCTGTAAGCTTTGTTACCATGCCTATCCACTGAAACACCAACTATTCTTCCCGGCATTGATCTCTTGTATTCATCTTTAGTAGCAAAGAACGCAGCATGAGGACCTCCGTAGCCCATCGGTATTCCAAAACGTTGTGTGCTTCCCACTGCTATATCGGCGCCTAATTCACCAGGTGTTTTAATTTTCGCAAGAGCTAATAAATCACAAACCAATACTGCTTTTCCATTTTGTTTATGTATTTTACTAATAGCTTCACTAGGATCTTTTATATCTCCTAAAGTTCCTGGGTATTGTATAATTCCACAGACAATATTTTCATTAATATCTTTGTCTTCGTCCCCTACCATTATTTTTAAACCCAATGGTTCGGCTCTTGTTTTAATCACATCAATGGTTTGAGGATGACAATTTTTCGAGACAAAGACTTTTTTGGTGTCTTGTTTGCAAATTCTATAACTTAAACCCATGGCTTCGGCTGCGGCTGTGCCCTCATCTAAAAGAGATGCATTCGCAATATCCATCCCTGTAAAATCAATTATCATCTGCTGAAAATTTAAAAGCATCTCAAGTCTTCCCTGAGCTACTTCTGGTTGATATGGAGTATAAGACGTATACCATCCTGGATTTTCTAAAATATTTCTTAGTATTACATATGGGGTATAATTTCCGTAATATCCCATTCCAATAAAATTTGAATAAATTTTATTCTTTTGAGATATATCTCTTAATTTTCTAAGTGCTTTGTACTCTGAATTAGGTTCACCTATACTTAGATTTTCTTTTAATAAAATTTTTTCTGGCACTGTTTTAGCAATTAACTCATCTAAGTTATTATAGCCCAATTCTTTAAGCATAGCTTTCTGCTCTTCTTTAGATGCTCCTATATGCCTTTGGATAAAATCTTTCTGGGCGTTTTTTAGCATTTAATTAGGATTCTCCTTTGCAAACTTATCGTAATCAGCTTTACTCATTAATTGATCTAATTCTGATTTATTTTTTATTTTAATTTTAAAAAACCAAGCTGCACCCTCTGGATCTTTGTTCACAGCACCAGGGTCGTCCACAATAGATTGATTTGTGTCAGTAATTTCTCCACTTATTGGAGTATAAACATCGCTAGCTGCCTTTGTTGACTCTACTACTCCCGCCTGTCCTTCTTTATCTACATTCTTTCCTTTTTCGGGCAACTCAACAAAAACAACATCTCCTAGCATTTCTGCTGCATGTTTCGTAATACCGATTGTCGCAATATCTCCTTCTATAGTAATCCACTCATGTTGCTTTGAATATTTTTTTTCACTCATTTTTTTACCTCACATAACTTTTTTTATAAAATGGAAGTTCGGATATCTTGGCCTCATGCTTCTTGCCTCTAACTTCCAAAAAGACCTTTGTGCCAGGTTTTGAAAAATCAAATTTTACATAACCCATAGCAATAGGACTATTAACGCTTGGCCCATAAGTCCCACTTGTAATTGATCCGATTTCTTTATCATCCTTAGAAAAAATCTTAACACCTTCTCTAGCTATAATTTTTCCGTCAGGTTTCACTCCAACTCTTAATCGACTTAAAGTTCCGTTTAAATCTGATTTAATTTTATTGTAACCTACAAATCCGCCTTCTTCTCTTCTTCTTTTGGAAATCGCCCATTTAAGATTTGCTTCAATTGGACTCGTAGTTTCAGTAATATCGTGACCATAAAGACATAATCCAGCTTCTAATCTTAAAGTGTCTCTAGCTCCTAAGCCTATAGGTTTTACTCCTTGGGATATAAATTTTTTTGCAAGTTCTTCTACAAAATCGTTTGATATAGAAATTTCAAATCCATCTTCTCCTGTATATCCCGATCTAGTTACATAAACATCTTTCCCATTATAAGAAAATTTATTCCCATTCATAAATTTAAGAGAAGAAACTCCACTTATTATTTTTTCTAATATTTGAGATGATTTGGGTCCTTGCAAAGCAATGAGCGATAAGTTTTTATGTAAAGTTATTTTAAATTTATTCTTAAGTGAGCTGCTTATTATTTTAAAATCATTATCTTTACAAGCTGCATTAAGAATAATATTAAAACCTTTTTCGATTTTAGTTACAATCAAATCATCATAAATTCCACCTTTTTCATTAATAAGGAAAGAGTATTTTGATTGATTAAGTTTTATTTTTTTTAAATCTATTGGAATAATTTTTTCTATTTCTATTTCTAAATCTTTATTTCCTTCGATTGTCAGTTGCCCCATATGAGAAACGTCAAACATACCTGCACTACTTCTGGTTAACTTATGTTCATCTACAATTCCTGAGGAATATTGAACTGGCATTTCATAGCCTGCGAACGGAACAAATTTTGCCCCAAGGCTTTTGTGGTATTCGTATAATGCTGTTTTTCTTGTTTCCATAATAACTCTTACCCGGCCCCCTCTGTCTGATTACCTGAGAGATTTACTCCTTCGGTGAGGCAATGCCTTCTTTCCAGAGTTATTATGTACGGTCCTTTTGCCTGAGAGTTTCCGGGGTGGTTGCTCCTTCGGCGCTGCGGTCTTTTTGCAATCTCTCCCGCTTGTTTAATACACGATTAACGATATCATAAAATAAGTGGTTGTATCAACAATCGTATTGTTTGTATTTTTTCGAATTTGACAGCCTAAATTTAGTTAATTTTCTATGTTTTGCAGGCTTTCCTCTAACACGTTTTCGCCACAAAATATAACTGCTTTTTTTAAGAGATTGTCTCATGATCTTAATAACTTCTTTTTCAGAAAAACCCGTTCTTTTTTTAATCTCTTCAAACGAAACTTTATCTGACCAGGCCATTCCAATAAGATCATTTGAAATTTTAACATTTTGCATATTTTTCATGTAATTTATCAAAAAAAAATTTATAGGAGTGTGCGACAAAAAAGTTTTATTTTTTATTTTTTTATCGAAAGATTCATATTTTTAACACAATCCAAGTTTAATTAAATACTCAATGCGTTTCAAATTATTCTACACTTTTTTGTTTTTTTATTGGTCGATTTTAACATTGGGACCTTTTATTGATTAATTTATGAAAACCTTATTCTATATCTCTTGGTTGCTAACTTTTTTAATGGTATCAACTGCGGTAGTATTGTCCTAAGAATTAAGTATTAAGTATTTTTTTTTCTAAAAAGAAACTCAAAAATTATAGCAAATATAATTATTCCCCCGCCGGTAATAACACTTATAGGAGGTATTTCGTTTATAAAAAGCCAGGCCCATATTGGTCCAAACACTGCTTCTGTTAGCATTAAAATACCAACTATAGCAGCAGGCGTGGTTTGGGATCCGATCGTAATCATTATAAATCCAAAGCCAATTTGAAAAGTGCCTGCTAAAAATCCCAGAAATAAATCGTGGGATGAGATAGATAGTTTTTCAGTAGCTAAATATCCAATTAAAGCTGCAAAAATCCCAGCAATGAATTGCGAGGGTACCATATCTACTTTTGGATATTTTCTGACTATTATAATTAACACTGCAAACGAGATAGGCATTATAAATGCAACAATATTTCCAAGAAATTGACTACTGGATTGAATAGATAATGAACTTCCAATAATAAGAAGAACACCTGACATACCCATAATAATTGAAATTAAAGTTACTAAATTAATTCTCTCCTTTAAAAAAATATACCCAAATAATGCTAAAAAAATTGTCTCTGTTGAAATTATAAAAAGCGTATTAGCAACTGTAGTGTGATACATAGCAAACACATAGGCTGAAAAGCCTACGCCCAAAAATATTCCAGCTATAAGTCCTGGTATTCCAGAACTGTAAAAAGATTTAAAGAAATTTTTTTTAAATACAGTTAATAAATAGAGAGCTACAATAAGTGTAAAAAAGGTTTGTCTCCAAAAAAGAATTTGCCATAAATTGGCACCTTCAAAAGACTTTACAATTATGCCTCCAAAACTTAAACATAGGGCGCCCAGCAGAACTAAAGCTGTACCAGGGATTTTATTTAGTAAAGTCAATTTATTTCTCTAATTTCTTTTATAATTTTTGAAATACTTTTGAGATGTTCTTTATACAATTGCTCAGCTTCATGCAACTCAATAAGTTTAAAAGATATTTTTTCCCCAGGAGTTTTTTGGATCAATAAACTATAATCCACGGATGTTACGTTTGCTATTTTTGGATACCCTCCTATCGTTGGATAATCAGTTAACAATATAATTGGTTGACCATCAGCTGGAACCTGAATTGCACCTTTGGTAATTCCTTCTGAACGAATATTGGTGTTTACTATATTTTCCATAACTTCACCTTCTAGCCTCATACCCATTCGGTCTGTTAGATTTGAAATTTTATATTCTTTTGAAAAAAAATCTTTTTGACTTTTTTTTGAAAAATAATCAAATTGAGAACCTTTTAAAACTCTAATTGTACTTTCATTTTTACTTGAGATCTTAATTGCATAATTTTTATTATTATTTCTATTGATTTTAATATTTATTTTATTATCTATTTTTAATTTTTTTCCTTCATTTGGTCCAATTTGAGCTCTAGATAATATAGAGACACTTTTGCAAAAAGGTTTTATATCAAAACCTCCCTCTAACGCCATATAACCATATGATGATTTTTTTGTAGCCAAAATATCAATTTGATCTCCTTTATCCATATCGTAAGTTCTATAGCATTCACCTTTTATTGTTTCGTTGTTTGATTTTATTATTTGAAAAAGTACGTTCCCAGTAATTGCAATTTTAGTTTTACCATTAATTAATTTTAGTAGAGGTCCTTGGTAAGCAAATTCCAAAACTCCTTCGTTAGAAGAATTTTTAACTAAAGCATTAGCAATCGAAAATAAATCTAAATCCATGCATCCCCCGGGTGTGACTCCCAGATGTTGCATGTGATAACGTCCTTTATCTTGAAAGGTGCTATTAATTCCTGGTCTTAAAACTTTAAAAAAAAAATTACTCATTTGCTAATTTTTCAAACTCCTTTTTTGAAATTGATTTAAATTTTACTGAATCTCCTGGCGATAAAAGACAAGGTTCTTTTTCATCTTTTTTATTAAAAAGCTTGATGGGGGTTCTCCCAATAATGTTCCAACCACCTGGGCTTTCATAAGGATAAATATTACAAAATTTTTCTACAATGCCTACTGAACCTGGCGGTATTTTAACTCTCGGTGTTTTAAGGCGATTTAAAAAAAGTTTCGAATTTAAATCTCCCATAAAAGGATGTCCCGGTATAAAACCAATCATATAAATAAAAAAATCGGTATTTAAGTGTATATTTATAATCTCATCTTTATTTATTTTTAATGTTTTGCTCATATTTTCTAAATCCATCTCAAAATCATAACAAATAGGAATTTTCCACTTTTTGCTACTTTGAGAAAGTTTCAATGTAGAAAAATTTACTGATTTTAAAAAATCGATAATTTTAGAAGAATTTATTTTCTTAAGGTCAAAATTTATAATTAATTTATTGTATGATGGAGTATAATTTAAAATTCCATTTAAATTACCCAGCGAAACCTCATTTTTAATATGGTGAAATAATTTAATAACACCAGTATTTATTTCTCGATTAACTTCATCACCAAAATCACAAACAATTCCGCAATCACCAATATTTCTTAATCTCTTGAGCATAAATTGATATAATAGTTTGTAATTTTTATTAAATATACTAAGGACTTAAAAGATGGAAATTAATATTAATTGTGATTTAGGTGAAAGTTCTAAGTTGCATTCGACTGAAAATGACCCGTTATTGTTGGAAATTGTCAACTCTGCCAATATAGCTTGTGGGTATCATGCTGGAGATAAATCTACTATGGAAAAAACAATTGAAATTTCCAAAAAAAACAACGTGAGTATAGGAGCACACCCATCGTTTAAAGATCCTGAAAATTTTGGAAGAAAAAGGTTTAATTTACCTTCAGGAGAAATAAAAAAATTAGTTATAGATCAAATAAATATTTTGTCAAATATCGCTAACAGTAAATCAATGAAAATCACACATGTAAAACCGCATGGAGCTCTGAATAATATGGCTTGTGAAAACTATGATCTGGCAAAAATAATTTCAGATTCAATTATCGAAGTAAATAAAGAATTAATTTTTTTAGTACCAACCGGATCTCAAATGGAAAAAGCTGGAAAAAAACTTGGTATGAAAATCGCTGCAGAAATATTTGCTGATAGAAATTATGAGGATGATGGAAATTTAGTTTCAAGATCAAAAGATAATGCTTTAATTACAGACCCAGAAATTGCAAAGAAGCATGTTATTAAAATGGTAGAAAACCAAGCTTTAAATTGTTATTCAGGAAAACAAATTCCTTGCGACATTGACTCGGTTTGTGTTCACGGTGACGGCCAAAGTGCTGTGAATACTGCAAAAGAAATCAGGGATGGTCTTTTAAAATCTGGTGTGACGTTAAATCCTTTGGATAAAATGAAAAAGTTTATATAAATCTCAATTAAATTAAAATGTCTTATTTAAAAAAAAATATTAAAATTTTATTGGAATTTTTTATTCTTTTAACTTTTTGCTTAAGTTTAAATTCCGTATATGCAGCCTCGGGTGGTGGTGGCAATGGCAAAGATGAAACGAGTTTATATAAATCTGGAGAAAAATTAGTTCTTAGAGCTAAAAAATTAGAAAAAAAAAATAAGATTGAAAAAGCAAATAAGTTATATTTAAAGGCTTACGATAAATTTGAAAAAGCTTATGCCAAAAATAAGAAAAATGCAGATATTTTAAACTATCTTGGTTACACGTTGCGAAAAACTGGAAATCTAGTAGAAGCAGAAAAATTTTATCTTACAGGCTTGGAGCTTGATGCTGGACATTTAGGAATAAACGAATATTTAGGTGAACTATATGTTCAAACAGGCAGAATTGAACTTGCAAAGGAAAGACTTAAAGTTCTTGATGGTTGTAAATGTGAAGAATACGATGAGTTAAAAGAACTTATAGATAAAAATTAATAATGCATATTATAGAATTTTTTGGTCGCATCCTTCTGTCAGCACTATTTTTAATTGAAGGCATTGGAAAAACTTCAATACAAGAAGATGTTATAATCTACATGGAAAATTATGGTGTGCCCGGTATGTTATTCCTTCCTGCAACAATTATTGAAATTTTATTTCCTCTGCTTCTAATACTTGGCTATAAAACTAAGTGGGTTGCTTCGATACTGGCTCTATTTACTTTTGCTGTGGCAATAATTTTTCACACAGATTTTAGTGAGGGAATGCAAATGGTAATGTTTTTAAAAGATATAGCAATTGCAGGAGGATTTATGATCATCGTTGCTCATGGACCTGGTAAAATTAGCTTAGACCATTACTTTAAATCAAAACAGGAATGAAATTATCTGATAAAAAAAAGTCAGAAAATTTTTACAAACTTTTTAAACCTCAGTTAACACCACAAAAAATGTTGGAATTGGGTGTGTTTGGTGGTTCTTATTTTGGAGGAAAAATAAAAGAATATCCAAAAGTTTGGTTTAAAAATGCAAAACTAAGTAAAAATTTTGATACAGAAAAAAATCGATTTAAAGTTAAAGCTGGACTAACTAGAAAAGAATGGTTGGATAAAGGATGGATTTTTAAAGAGGATCCTTTAGGGTGGTTTCAATGGTACTGCAGATATGCAAATGGAAGAAGAATTCCTCATATAGACAAAATTCAAATTAAAAGGTGGAAAGCCTTTAAAAGACATGTAACTGCAATAAAAAAAAATTGTGAATCTGGTGATATTCATTGCAGAAGAAGGCAAAGACAAGCAATTTTACAATGGGCTTATAATCCTTTTATTTAAGTGCTATACTTATAAATAAATTTAAAGTGCTAGAAGAAACTCTAATATTCATTCAAATTGTATTTATTGACATAGTGATGGCTGCGGACAATGCCATTATCATTGGTATGGTCGCAGCAAATTTTGCTCCTAAAAATAGAAAACAAATCATTGTGTGGGGAGTTTTTGCTGCTTTTATATTTAGAGTTATATTTGCTTTTTCAGCTACCTTTTTACTTCAATTTGCTTTTATCAAGTTAATTGGAGGTGCACTTCTTTTATGGATCGTTAATGAACTTAGAATAGATTTATTTACAGTAAAAAAAATAAAATCACCAACCAAGCAATCTAAAGAACCTTCTTTCATGAGTGGAGTTTATAAAGTTTTAATTGCGGATATTACTTTAAGTTTTGATAATGTTTTGGGAGTAGCTGGAGCAGCAAAAGAACATTACTTGCTATTACTGTTTGGTTTAGTTTTGTCTGTAATTTTGGTGGGGGCATTAGCTACATATTTTGCAAAATTTATTCAAGATCACAAATGGGTTGGATATGTTGGTCTAGCTGTAATTTTATTAGTTGCGGTACAATTAATTATTGGAGGTTTAATGGATTACGGCGTGCTTACAATCAATGAACCTTTTGCTTCTTGGTTTTAAAATATAGAGTCTTTAGAAATCTTTGTTTGTAAATCTGAATTAACTTTAATATTTAATTTTTGAAGTTCTGATTTACCTAAATTTCTTAAATTTTGAACATCGTTTAAAAATCTTTCTGATTCACTCGATTCAATAATGCCATTTGTAAGTGTCTTAAATTTTTTAATATAATCTTTTCTTTTAAATGGATTTTTTCCATTAGGATGAGCATCTGC
>CACLHE010000028.1 GCA_902606665.1 uncultured Pelagibacteraceae bacterium | reverse complement strand
CTTGTGAAATTAATTTTCCATTTTTTGAAAATATTTTTGTTATTCTGATAAGAGAGATTTGTTGCCTATGGCCGTATTTTTTTCTTGAATTTTTTCTTCTACGCTTTTTAAAAACTAATATAGTTTTATTTTTCGTATTTTTTAAAATGGTTGCTTCAACTTTTGCGCCCTGAATATTTGGGTTTCCAACTTCGAAGGTTTTATCATCATTCAAAAAAAGGACATTTTTGAATTCTACAGTTTTACCTTCTTTATCGTTGAGTCTTTCTATTTTAAGGATCTCACTTGTTGAAACCTTATACTGTTTACCACCTGTTTGAATAACTGCGAAAGACATTGTTTTAATTTCATATTTGGAAATAGGGGGAATATAGCTTTCTTGCTTCTTATGTCAAGTTATAACAATTATTAAAAACTGTCTTTTAAATCTCTAACCTTCTTAAAAACTTTGAAATCTTCTTGGTTTTGCATATTCAGTTTAATTTTAAGGTCATTTTGATCACATCTTAAGAAAATATTTGATTTTAACTCATCATTTAGAATGGAAGGGATAGTCGGTAAATTTTCTGATCTTAATTTTTTAATTTTTTCAAATTTTTTTTTAAGATCAATATTATTTTTATCATACTTCATGCAGAACTCAGCATTTTTATAAGTATATTCATGGCCACAATAAATCTTCGTATCTTTAGGTAACTTTTTAATTTTATTCAAAGAATCTAACATTTGTTTATGATCACCTTCAAAAATTTTTCCACATCCTAAAGAAAATAATGTATCTCCAGTAAAAACAATTTTTTCTTTTTCAAAAAAAAAACATATATGACCCAATGTATGGCCAGGAATATGAAATATATTTATAGTAGAATTTCCAAAATTCCACTTTTGGTTATTTTCAAGCTCTATGTCTATTCCAGGAATTCTATGTTTGTCGCCGGTAAAACCAACTATTTTGGCATTATACTTCTCTTTCAGTTCGATATTTCCCCCAATATGATCATAGTGATGATGGGTATTTAAAATGTAATTTAAACTAAAATTTTTTTTTTCAAGAAAAGATATAATTGGTTTAGCCTCTGAAGGATCAACCACTCCAGCAGTTTTAGAAGTTTCGTCTAAAATAATGTAAGCATAATTATCTGTTAAGCAAGGTATGGGAGTTATTTGCATGATTATTTATTCTATAAGAAATATTCCAAGTTCCGAAAAAATATTTTTGTAACCCAAATTTTTATTAGTAATTTCAGAAATTTTTTCGTTTGTTAAGCACATTGACTTGTCTATTGTAATATTTTTTTTATTACAAAAATCAACAAAGTCCTTAATAGTACACATATGCAAATTTGGAGTATTATACCATTCGTTGGGTAGATTTTTTGTTATTGGCATTGTGCCTTTAAATAATAAGTGAAGACGAACTTTCCAATAACCAAAATTCGGAATTGAAACAATTGTTTGTTTTCCAATTCTAAGCAACTGATTTAAAACTTCTTCTGGACTAAAGAAAGCTT
Source organism: uncultured Pelagibacteraceae bacterium (assembly GCA_902606665.1). Taxonomy (GTDB): domain Bacteria; phylum Pseudomonadota; class Alphaproteobacteria; order Pelagibacterales; family Pelagibacteraceae; genus AG-414-E02. Next base: position 7,723 of record CACLHE010000028.1, on the reverse strand, counting down.
GGAGCGTTTGGCTTAAAACGACATAATCAAAAGATTTTTTTGGGAATTGAACTAATTCTTTTTCAGCATCACCTTCGATAACAGAAAGACCTTTCGAAATACATTTTTGCACAAGCTTTTTTTGTGGTTCTAGACCTCTAACATCATTTTGTTGATGATTTTTCAAAAACTCCATTAGTGTGCCATCGCCACAACCGATGTCTAATACTTTCTTATTATTTTTTATTATCTTGGATATTACTTCAAATTCCTTCTTCATTTTTTATCTCATTATATGTTGAACTAAGAAACTCACTAACAGTTTTTAAAAATTCAGGTACATCTAATAAAAAAGAGTCATGACCTTTATCAGAATTAATTTCAACGAACCCAACATTTGCTCCACATGCATTTAAAGCTATAACTATTTCTTTATTTTCAATCGTAGGATAAAGCCAGTCAGATGAAAATGAAATTACACAAAATCTTGATCTGGTATTTTGAAAAGCAAGAGATAAATTACCTTTAAATTGTTTTTCTAAATCAAAATAATCCATAGCTCTAGTTATATATAAGTAACTATTAGCATCAAATCTGTCTACAAAAGTTGCACCTTGATAACGTAAATAACTCTCTATTTGAAAATCTGCATCAAAACTAAATTTTAAACTTTTTCTATCTTGAAGTTTTCTACCAAATTTCTCTTGTAATCCTTTTTTAGAAAGATAAGTAATATGTGCCGCCATTCTTGCCACAGCCAAACCTTTATCTGGAGTAGAGTTTTCTTTTTTCCAGTTTGGGTCGGCCATTATAGCCTGACGTCCCAATTCATTTAATGCTATGTTTTGTGCAGAATGGCTAGCACTACATGCTATTGGAATAGCAGAATGTGCTAAGTCCGGATACATAGAAGCAAACTGTAAAACTTGCATTCCTCCCATTGATCCACCAACTACAGCAAGTAATTTTTTTATACCCAAATGGTCAATTAAATATTTTTGAGTTCTGACCATATCTCTTATTGTAATTACTGGAAATGTTGTTCCAAATATTTTATTTGTTTCTGGGCTTATTTCTTTAGGACCGTAGCTCCCCATACATCCTCCAATAACGTTAGCGCATATTACAAAATATTTATTAGTATCAATTGCTTTTTCAGGGCCTACTGCTGTAGTCCACCATCCTTCTCTTTTTGTAATGGGATTAATATTTGTACAAAATTGATCTCCAGTTAGTGCGTGAAAAGCAAGTATAGCGTTATCTTTTTTTTTATTTAAAGTTCCGTAGGTTTCGTAGGCTACTGGAAAATTTTTGATTGTTTTTCCACAATCCAATTCAAGAGATTGGTTGACAATTAATTTTTTTATATTTTTTAGTTCACTATTCATATTCAAACAAAAAAAAAGCCCAGCTAAGCCGGGCAAAAACCTTTTTTAGCTGTTTTTTTAATGCGCTCGCAATTTAAGTTAAATCAGCGCATTTTTGTTGTACTAAAAACCTTATCTTTTGTCAAATTAGGTTGTATTTATTTTGCCACAAAGGTGCGTATATAGTATTTACCGATACGATTTATATATTAAATAGTTATGAATTTACCGAAGCCAATAAAATTTGAGGTTGAAAGATATATTGGAGGATTATCTCAATTTAAAAAAATTGAAAATCCAATAAAATTATCAGCAAATGAGTCAGCTCTTGGGCCAAGCCCAAAAGCAATAGAGGTATTTGAAAAGGAAAAAAATAGAATTTCGAAGTACCCAGAATCTGAATCAAACTCGATGAGAGAAGCTTTATCTCAAAAATTTAAAATAGATTCAAAAAGAATTATTTGCGGATCAGGCTCCGATCAAATATTTGATCTAACCTGTCGTTTATTTATTAACCCCGGGGACGAAGTAATTGTCACAGAGTTTGGTTTTATTATGCACAAAATATATGCATCGCTTCATAAAGCTAGGGTCATATTTGCAAAAGAAAAAAATTTTAAAGCATCAGTCGAAGAAATATTGAAAAAAGTTTCTGATAAAACAAAAATTGTATTTATTGCAAATCCTAATAATCCTACTGGAACTTTTTTATCTAAAAGCGAAATGCTTGATTTAAGAAAAAAGCTCAGAAGTAATATTCTATTAGTTGTTGACGATGCGTATTTTGAATTTATAAATTCTGACAATTTTACTTCAGGATTGGATCTCTTTAAGGATTTTGCAAATGTTTTAATAACCAGAACTTTTTCTAAAATTTATGGTTTGGCTGGCTTAAGACTAGGTTGGGGTTACTCTTCTAAAGAAATAATTGACAGTATGTACCAGATAAAACCTCCTTTTAACGTTAATAGAGCTGCCCTCGCTGCAGGCGTAGAAGCTATCAAAGATACAGAATGGACAAAAAAAGCAATTGAATATAATACATTATGGTCAGAAAAAATATTTTCAGTTTTAAAGAAATACAATATTAAGACAAACGAACCTGCTGTAAATTTTTTTTTAATGAATTTCGATGAAACAAAAATTAATTCAGATGATGCTTTCGAAAAATTGGCTGCAGACAAACTAATTTTAAGAAAAATGACACAATATAAGATATTAAATTCATTAAGATTAACTATTGGCAATAAAGAAGCTAACGAGCATTTTATAAAATCTATAGGAAGTATTTTAAAGTAATGTTTAAAAAGGTATGTATAATAGGATGCGGACTAATTGGTTCTTCTATAGCAAGAGGTATAAAAAAAAATAAGCTCGCAACTAAAGTAGTTTCTTCTAATAGATCGAATAATACTAATAAAAAAGTAATTAGATTAAAAATAGTAAATGAAGCTAGCTCTGATACAAAAAAAATAGTTAAAGGGTCTGATTTGATTATAATTGCTAGTCCTTTGAGTAGTTACAAAAATATAATTTTAAAAATAAAAAGTTCTTTAAAAAATGGAGCTATATTAACAGACGTTGGATCAGTGAAAAAAAATGTAATTTCCTTAATTGAAAAAAATATTCCCAAAAATGTATCTTGGATTTCGTCGCATCCTATTGCTGGCACAGAAGAGAGTGGACCTGAATCAGGTTTCTCAGAACTTTTTAAAAATAGATGGTGTATTTTAACTCCAAGCAAAAAATCAAAAAGTAAAGATGTTAAATTGTTAGAGAAATTTTGGCAAAAACTAGGAAGTAAAGTTGATGTAATGAGTGTAACACAACATGATTACATCTTATCAATAACAAGTCACATGCCACACTTAATTGCGTATAATATTGTAAATACCACTCTTAAAATTAAAAAAAAAAAAGATCGCAATATTGTAAAATATAGCGCAGGAGGACTTAGAGATTTTACAAGGATTGCAGCATCTAATCCTATTATGTGGAGAGATATTTTTATTCAAAATCGAGAAAATACATCAAAAATGATTGATAAATTTATAGAAAATCTACAAGATCTAAAAAAGGCAATTAAAAGTAAAAATCAAAAAAAATTAGAGAAAATTTTTACAGAAACTAAAAAAATTAGAAAAGAAATTATAAAAGCCGGTCAAGATATTGGAAAACCCGATTTTGGTAGAAAATAGTACTAAGAGATATTTTTAATTTCATCATAAATTTTCATTTCCAAATTTTTGATAAATTCTTCCTTATTTAAGCCAGGTTTTATTGGTTCTAAAAAAGATACTGTTATTTTTCCAGGATATTTAATTATTCCATTCTTAGGCCATACTTTTCCTGAATTTAATGCAATAGGTACACAAGAAATATTTAATGCTTCATATATCCTGCCCACACCTTTTTTGAAAGGAACTCTATCTTCAACTTTAACTCTTGTTCCTTGAGGAAAAATTAAAAGAGGCCTGTTTTCGTTTTTAACAATTTTTGCAACTTTATCAAAAAAATTGAGATTTTCTTTTGTAGTTGTATCTCTTATTATTTCAATTGATTTTATTTTTTTTAAATATTGCCCAAATAAAGGAATTTTCAAAAGTTCTTTTTTTAAAATAAATACCGGATAATCCAATACACTTTGTAAAGCAAAAGTTTCGAACATAGATTGATGAGCTGAAGCGATAAAATATTTATCGTTTTTTGGTATATTTTCAATTCCTTTAAATTCAACTTTTGTATTTAAAAAAACTCTAACAATAAAAACCACGTAATAACCTAAAAATTTTCCAAATAATAAAGTAATTTTTGTAGGTAGAAAAAGGGCAGGAATTGCGATTAAAAAAACAATAACAATTCCTGCATATAAAAATAAATTAAATAACAATGACCTTAAAAATAACATAAAAAATTTTGAATTAATTATTAATTAAGCTTTCTAAACTTTGTCTTTGTCTAATTACCTTGTGTTCTGAACCTTTGACCATTACTTCAGCTATAGTTGGTCTAGAATTGTAATTTGAAGATAAGGACATACCATAGGCTCCTACATTTGCGATTGCTACATAATCACCGATTGCAAGTTTTGAAAATTTTTTTTCATTTAAAAATTTGTCAGAACTTTCACAAACAGGACCCACAAAGCTCAAATTTCCCTTAAATGAATTATTAGTCTTTTTAAGTGGAATAATTTGATGTATTGCACCATATAGGGCCGTTCTCATAAAATTGTTCATACCAGCATCTAAAATAATAAAATATTTTTTATTACTTTTTTTTATATGAATAATTTTAGTAATTAAAATACCTGCATTACCAATAATGAATCTACCTGGTTCAAAAATAATTTTAGTTTTTTTATTTTTTATAAATTTACTTACTGCCTTGGCATATTCTAACAAATTGATCTGTTTTTCTTTTTTTGAATAAGATATTCCCATACCTCCCCCAAGATCAATAAATTTAAAGTTTATTCTGGTCTTATTAATTATTTTATTGATAGCAGATAATACTTTTTTAAATGGTTGAACATTTGTTATCTGACTTCCAATGTGAACACTAATTCCTTCTAATTTTAAATTTTTCATTTTTATTATTTTTTTGCTCAAGTTTATAAAATCTTTATAAATCAAACCAAATTTCTCGTCTTTTCCTCCAGTAGAAATTTTTTGGTGAGTTTTTCCAGCTACATTTGGATTAAGTCTTATTCCGATAGAAATTTTTTTAGAAGTATTTTTTAATATATTATTAATAAGATTAACCTCGCTTTCTGATTCCACATTAATTAATAGAACACCTTTTTTTATTGCCATTCTTATCTCTTCTTCAGTCTTTCCAATACCAGAAAAAACTATTTTTTTATTATTAATGCCAGCTTTAGTTGCTTTTAATAACTCTCCTATGGAAACAACATCAGCTCCAGAACCCATTTTTTTTAACTCTTTTAACAAACTAAGATTTGAATTTGATTTTACTGAAAAGCATATCATTGGGTTTACAGCTTTAAATGCGTTATTAAGAGCTTCAAAGTTGTTTTGTATTTGCGAATGAGAGTAGCAGTAAAATGGAGTTTTATATTTTTTAGCAAGTTTAATTGCCAATATATTATCCACCCAAAGGTTATTTTTCCTAAGTCTAATGAAATTCATTTTTAAATTATTTTTATAGTTTCAATATAAATGACCTGAGATTTATATTCGGGTTCACTTTTTACTCCACACGCAGCACATAATAAACAAATGGAGATAATTGCATATAACTTTTTAATCATTTAAATTCCTTTTTTAATCTAGATATCATTCTTTTTATATTTTTAGTAGCAGTTCCTCCATATGAAGATTTTGAATTTACTGAATTTTTAACATCAAACACTTTCATTACTTTTTTATTTAAGTCTTTTTTGACTTTTTTAACTTCATCGAAACTTAATTCATTTAATTTCTTATTTCTTCTTTCAGCATAATTTACTAACTTCGCTGAAATTTTGTAAGCCTCTCTAAAAGATAAATTATTATTTTTAACTAAATAATCTGCAAAATCTGTAGCAGTAGTATAACCTTCGTTAGCTAGTTGAAGCATTCTTTCTTTATTTGGTTTTAAATTTTTAATAAGCTCGTTTGTAATTATTAATGATTCTGAAAGAGTATCATAACTACTAAATACTAATGCTTTATCTTCTTGCATGTCTTTGTAGTAAGATAAAGGCAATCCTTTCATTGTAGTTAACATAGCTTGCAATGATCCAAAATTTTTTCCCGCCCTACCTCTAATTAATTCTGCAGGGTCCGGATTCTTTTTTTGTGGCATAATAGAAGAGCCAGTTAACATTTTGTCGCTAAGTTTAATAAGTTTAAATATATCAGAGTTCCAAATAATTAACTCTTCAGCAAATCTTGATATATGCATAGCACAGATTGAGGCAGAGGATAAAAAATCCAAAGCAAAATCTCGATCAGATACAGTATCTATTGAATTATTAGTTGGCTTTTTAAAACCTAATTTCTTAGATGTAAAATTTCTGTCTATTTTATATGAAGTGCCTGCCAAAGCTCCTACACCAAGTGGGCACTCATCAATATAATCAATATTACTGGAAAATCTTTTTCTATCTCTTTTAAACATTTCTACATATGCTAATAAATAATGTGCAAATGAAATTGGCTGAGCATTTTTTAAATGTGTAAATCCAGGCATTATTGTATTTACATTATCTGCTGACTTTTTTAAAAAATTTTTTATTAAATTATTCAGGTTACTATTTATTTCTTTAGAAGCTTTTTTAATCCAAAGCTTAAAATCAGTGATTACCTGATCATTCCTTGATCTCGCGATGTGTAAGTAACCAGCATCATTTCCTATAATTTTAAAAAGTCTTTTTTCAATATTTAAGTGTATGTCTTCATATTTTTTTTTAAAATCAAAATTATTTTTTATAATTTCTTTTCTTATTTTTTTTAAGCCTAATAAGATTTTGTTTCCTTTATTTTTACTAATGATTTTTTGTTTAATTAACATTTGGGTATGAGCTATGGATCCAAGGATATCTTCTTCAAATAATCTTTTATCAATCTCAATAGATGCACCAATTTGCTCAAAAATTTTTGACGGAGCATTATTAAATCTACTTCCCCAAACAGTTTTATTTTTGTTTTTCATGTGTTAAATTCTTACTTTAATGTTTATAAATCAGCAAATTACAAAACCTTTAATTTTTTTATTTTGTTTTAGTGTTTTTTCATCAATAGCACAAACAAATGAAGATGTTCCACTCAATAATATCGTTATAAACGAAATTCCAAAGCCTATCACGTCCATTATATTTGAAGATTTTTCAGGCAAAGAAATTAACATTAATCAATATAGAGAAAAGCTAGTAATCCTAAATTTTTGGGCAACATGGTGTGCACCTTGTAAAAAAGAAATGCCTTCTTTAGACAGACTTTATCAAAATGCTAGTTTTAAAAATTTACGAATTTTTGCTGTAAACATGGAGAAACCAAACAAATCTAAAACTAAAAAATTTTTTGAAGATTTAAATATTAAAAAATTAGAAATTTTTTTTGATGATAATTTAAACTTTGTTAAGGAATTTAAGTTGAGAGGAATGCCTACTACAGTTTTAATTAACAAAAAAGGAGAAGAGTTTGCTAGAATTATTGGAGAAGTAAACTTTGAAGATGAAAAATTTTTAAAATGGTTATCAAGCTATGACTAATTATATTTTAAATACAACTTCTGTATTTCCCTTATCTAAAAATAAACCTAACCAAGCTGTGGTTTTATGCCATGGCTATGGTGGCGACGGGAAAGACATAAGCGCTCTTGCAATGAATTGGCAGCGTTTTTTGCCTGACGCTATTTTTTTATGTCCAGAT
>CACLHE010000027.1 GCA_902606665.1 uncultured Pelagibacteraceae bacterium | reverse complement strand
TAAAAATTTATTTAGCAAGACCAAATATGAATATTATAATGATCTAAAAAATAAAAGGGATGTTGTTGTAGCAATTCATCCTTTTCAATTTATTTTAAAAGATCCAAATCGAAAAAATATCTTTCCTTTATCTGGTATATCAAAAAAGTTAACAATTTTTTGTAAGAAAAAAGAGAATAGAAAATTTATAATATACAAGAGTGACAGATTTGGTTTTAGAAATGAAGACATGAATTGGGATGCTGAAAATTCAGATTTTGTCTTGCTGGGAGATTCTTTCGTTCACGGAGCATGCGTAGATTCAGAAAATACAATAAATTCACAAATGTCTAAAATATCAGCAAGTAAATTTAATAGAAAAATTAATACAATTAATTTGGGATATAGTGGTAGTGGCCCTTTATTAGAATATGCAACACTTAAAGAATATATAAAAAAAACTAAGACTAAAAAAGTTTTGTACTTCTTTTATGAAGGTAATGATTTGGACAATCTATATTTTGAAATTAAAGATCCTCTTTTAAAAAAATATCTTAACTATTCTTTTGAACAAAAACTTGTGAATCAGCAATCTAAAATTGATTTAGTAGATAATAATTTGCTTAAAGAAGAGGCTAAAAAACAAGATTTAATTTTATATGATTTTATCAAATTAAGAAAATTAAGATCTTTATTAGCTAAAATTTTTGATAAAAAATCAAATATAGAAAATTTTAAAAAATCAGAAAAGAGCTATCAAATTTATGGTGAAATATTAGTCAATTTAAAAAAATTAACTGAAAGTCAAAATGCTGAATTTTATTTTATTTATTTACCATATATTTCTAGATTTTCTGATAGCAACTACGGTCCAAATTATGAAATTTATTCCAAAATCATGACAATGGTTAAAGAGCTTGACATTAGATATATAGATTTGCTTCAACAAGTGAAGTTACAAAACGAAGATCCCTTATCGTTGTTTCAATTAAGAAAATATCAGCATTTTAATGAAGCAGGGTACAAATTTGCTGCGGAGACCATAATTGAAGAAATCAATAAAATTGAAAACAAAAACTAAATTTAGTAAATTCAAATAAACATGAAAAAACAATCCAATAAAAAAATGAAGGCTATGTTAGTTGGAATAGCGGGTTCACATAATGCATTTTCATTATCTTTGTATAACCTCAAAGCATATGCATTTGGAGATCCAATGATTAAAAAAAATTGGAATATTGATGTTATTCAACACCCCCTAATTAATTTTGGAGAAACTTTTAATAACAAAAAACTATCTGATTTATCTAAAAAAATAATTGCTAAAAAACCAAATTTAGTAGGCTTTTCTTGTTATATGTGGAATTTTGATTCTTTTATTAAAATAGCAGAAAATTTAAAAAAAAAGATTCCGAATACAAAAATAATATTAGGTGGTCCAGAAATTGCCACAGATTATGTGAAGAATTCACACTTTGATAAATATCCAGTAGATTTTTGTATATCGGGAGAAGGGGAATTAACTTTTCTTGAGCTGCTTAAGTATTTAAAAACCAACACTCCTGATATAACGAAAATTGATGGTTTATCTTATAGAAAAAATTTAAAAAAACCATTTATCGTTAATTCAAAAAGAAAGCCATTCAGTTCACTTTCAGAAATTCCATCACCCTTCCTTGAGGGTATTGTAAGTGAAGAAGTTTTAGCAAGAAATGGAGTTGAAGCAAATTTGGAAACACAACGAGGATGCAATCTCAGATGTTCTTATTGTATATATCACAAAGATATGGATAAAGTTTCTTATTCAGAAATAAAAAGGATAGTAAAAGAAGTTCGTTATGTTACTAAAAGAGGGGTAAGAAAAATACGTTTTGTTGATGCTAATTTTAGTTCAAACAAAGATCACGCAAAATCGGTTATGAAGGCCTTAATTCGTGAACGTTTTAAAACAAGTCTTTTTTTTGAATTAATACCGGGATTTATAGATGAAGAATTAGCAAGTCTTTTTGGCAAATATACAAAACTTCATCCAGAAAATCATATAACAATTGGTGTTGGAGTTCAGACAATAAATCCCAAAATTTTAAAACTAATGCGAAGAACTATAAGAAAAGAAAAGTTTGAAATGACTTTTAAACTTCTACAAAAATATGACATATATACTAAAATTGATCTAATTATTGGCTTACCAGAAGAAGATATATCAAGTATTGAAAATACTATGGAATATATGGTTGATCAATTGCGTGGTAGTCGCGCACATCTTTTGTGTTGTCATGTTATGAGAGGCTTGCCAGGTACTGAGTTGATGGATATAGCTAAAAAAAATAAGATGACATTTTCTTCTCGAAATGAACCACATGAATTAATAGAATCTCCTACTTTGCCACGCTCTGATATGCTTAAGTCTCTTAGAAGAACTGGTGTTCTATTTCGTTTAATTAATCACGTAGGATGGGCTGATCGAGAATTTATATATGGAAAAACTTCTAAAAAAACAAATATTAGAGATTTATTTTTTGCAACAAAAGATCGTCTGTCTATTTCTAACGTTCAATTAATAGATCTTATAGTTGATAAGCTTTACACACATCTAAAATCAATAAAATCATGGTTTTCTATGCCTGATTTTCCTTATGCTGAAACTTGGTGGTGGGCTCACTCTTCAAGGGAAATAACTAACGAATGGTTAATTACTTGTTTATCAAATTTACAAAAGCCAGCATGGAATAATAACCAAAAAAAAATTTACGATAGAATAATGGTTAATTAAGGTTTTTATATTAAATTTTAAACTTTGATTCCATACTATCTTTTAAGAATTTTCTCACAGTATCTAAGGTTAACATTTTATAACTTTTTCCAAATTTTGATATTTTTTCAATTACTTGAGCTGGCATGGTTATAATTTCACATCCACAACTTTTTGCTTGCAAATAGTTATAAGCCTCTCTGGTACTAGCCCACAGTATTCTTACATTTTTTAGTTTTTTTGTTAAACGTACACTCTCCTTCATAATTGGAACGGGATCCTTTCCAACATCACTCATTCTTCCTGCAAAAATTGATATTATTGTTTTAGAATTTTTGTCTATTTCTTTAATAATTTTTCTTACTTGAGACACAGTATAAACAGCAGTTATATTTAGTTTTATTTTTTTATTGCTAAGTTTTTTTATTACTTTCCCCGAAAATATACCCTTTGAATTAACGACTGGTATTTTAACATAAACATTTTTTCCCCAAGAGTTTATTATTAATGCCTGTTTTAACATACCATCGAAGGTATCAGCAAAAACTTCGAAGGAAATAGGTTTTTTTTTACATATTCGAAGTATTTTAAATGAATAGTTTTTATAATTCTTTGCCCCAGACAACCTCATTAAACTAGGATTTGTTGTAAACCCACTTACTAAAGGATTGTTATTAAATTTTTTTATAGTTTGAAAGTCTGCACTATCACAAAATATTTTGGTTTTCATTTTTTTAAATCTTATTATTTTAGTCTAAATTTTTAATAATTGCCTCAGTCATTTTTTTAGCATCTGAAAAAAGCATTAAGGTATTATCTCTATAGAACAACTCATTATCAACACCTGCATAACCTGGCGATAAACTTCTTTTTACAAATAATACAGACTTACATTTTTCGACATCTAAAATTGGCATTCCATATATTGGACTTTGAGGATCTGTTTTTGCTACCGGGTTTGTCACATCATTTGCACCTATTACATACGCAACATCAGCATTAGCAAAATCATTGTTAATCTCTTCTAATTCGAAAACTTCATCGTACGGCACATTTGCTTCTGCAAGCAATACATTCATGTGTCCTGGCATTCTTCCCGCCACAGGATGAATTGCATAAGAAACTTTAATATTATTTTTTTTAAGCATATCTACCATTTCCCTCAAAGCATGTTGTGCTTGTGCAACAGCCATCCCATATCCTGGAACAATTATTACTGAAGATGCATTTTTCATTAAAAATGCTGCATCTTCTGCGTTACCACTTTTAACTGGTTTTTGATCTTTGCTTTTAGAAGATGTTGAATCAACTCCGCCAAATCCTCCCAAAATAACATTAAAAAAAGATCGATTCATTCCTTTACACATAATGTAAGATAAAATAGCTCCCGAAGAACCGACCAACGCTCCAGTAATTACCAGTGCAGAATTTTCTAACGTAAATCCTATTCCTGCAGCAGCCCAACCTGAGTATGAATTTAGCATTGAAATTACAACCGGCATATCTGCGCCTCCAATTGGAATAATTAACAAAAGCCCTAATAAAAAAGAAATTTCAATTATTCTCCAAAAGAAACTGTCAGACTGTGTTTTACAAAGATAAAAAATTAATACTATAATTGATAAGCCCAATAATAAATTAATATAATGTTGTCCTTTAAAGATTATTGGTGAGCCTGACATTATTCCTCGGAGTTTTAAAAAAGCTATTATTGATCCTGAAAAAGTCACTGCTCCTACTGCAGCACCAATAGACATTTCTATCAAACTTGAAAGTTTAATATCTCCTGGCGAACCAAGATTAAAAGCTTGTGGATTTAAAAAAGCTGATATTGCTACTAAAACTGCGGCCAATCCCACAAAACTATGAAAACCAGCTACCAGCTCAGGCATTGCCGTCATTGGTATTTTATATGCTATGAAAGCTCCTATTGAACCTCCTACCAACATAATAATTATTACATAAATAAAACCAGTGGAAAAATTTCCCATAGATAAAAAAGTTACAGTTATTGCAATTATCATTCCCAAAATTCCAAATAAGTTACCTCGTCTAGAAGTTTCAGGAGATGACAAGCCTCTTAAAGCTAAAATAAATAATACACCGGAAATTAGGTAAAATATTGCTGACAAATTTGCTGACATATCTATTTATTTTTCTTTTTCCTTTTATACATTTGAAGCATTCTTTGAGTTACCAAAAAACCACCAAATATATTTATTGCTGCTAAAAATATTGCTAAAAAGCCAAATATATTTGATTTATTTAGAACATTATCTATATCTCCTGACAGTCCAGCAATTATAGCGCCAACTATAATAACTGACGAAATTGCATTTGTTACTGACATCAAAGGTGTATGCAGAGAGGGAGTAACACTCCACACAACATAGTATCCAATAAAAATTGAAAGGATAAAAATACTTAATCTAAATATAAACGGATCAATTTCCATAACCTTAGCTTATTAGTGTTTTGTTTATTATTTCATCCTCTAAATTAATATTAATTTTTTTATTTTTTTTATCATACAGATTTGAAACAAAATTAAATAAATTTTTTGCATATAGATTTGATGCTGAAATTGGTAATTTATTAAGTATATTTTTCTCACCTATTATTTTGACACCATTTTTTTCTACAATCTTATCCACCTCTGTAAAAGCTGCATTACCTCCTTGCGCTGCTGCTAAATCATAGATTAAAGAACCAACTTTCATATTTTTTATCATATTTTCTTTTATTATTAATGGAGCTTTTTTTCCTGGAACTAAGGCTGTGCAAATTACAATATCAATCTTTTTTAGTGTTTCACTTAAAAGATCTTCCTGCTTTTTTTTAAATTCTTTAGAAGCTTCTTTTGCATAACCTTCTTCTGTTTCCAAATTTTCAGAACCCTCTACTACTAAAAATTTTCCTCCCAAGCTTTCTACTTGTTCCTTTGCTACTGCTCTTACATCGGTAGCGAAAACAATTGCGCCCATACGTTTTGCTGTCGCGATTGCTTGTAGTCCTGCTACACCCGCTCCAATAACTAAAACTTTTGCTGCAGGTATAGTTCCTGCTGCGGTCATCATCATCGGTATGACTTTTTCAAACCTAGAAAACGATTCTATAACTGCTTTATAACCTGCTAAATTGGCTTGTGAAGAAAGGACATCCATTGATTGTGCTCTAGTTATTCTAGGTAACAAATTAAGAGAAAAAATTTTTACATCATTTTTAATTAATTTGTTAATTGCTTCTTTATTTAAATTGGGATCAAATTGTGCAATTAAAATAGATTTGCTTTTTATCAAATCAACTTCATTAAGTGAAGGACAACTAACCTTTAAAATTATATCTGATTTTTCAAATATTTCTTTTTTTGATAAATTAATGTTAGCACCATTTTTTTTATAATTGTCATCGTCTATACCTAAATTTTCTGCATATTTTTTTTCAAGATTTACAGTAAAACCTAGTTCAACAAATTTTTTTACACTTTCTGGAGTGACAGAAACTCTATTTTCTATAGCAAGATCTTCTTTAACAGATCCAATGTTTTTCATTATCTCTGTCTGGCTTTAAATTTTGGATTTTTTTTGTTTATTATATAAACTCTACCTCTTCTTCGGACAAGCTTTGAATTAAGGTCTCTTTTTTTATGTGATTTTAACGAGCTAACTACTTTCATAATAATATAATTTCTTAGCCTGGCAATGTCCTACTCTTCCATGTCTTAAGACAAAGTACCATCGGCGCTGAAGGACTTAACTTCCGAGTTCGGAATGGGATCGGGTATTACCCCTTCGCAATAATCACCAGGCTCATAGGGTATATATTTAATAAACTTTTTTGTAAATACATAAATTAACTTAAAGATTAAACAAAAATTAATATTTTTTTGGTGGGTGTGATAAGAATTGAACTTATGACCTCTACGATGTCAACGTAGCGTTCTACCACTGAACTACACACCCTATTATAAAATAAATTATACTATTTTTAAGAATTTTCATGAAAATTTAATTTGAATTTAGTATATCACTAAATTGATCAATGAAATTTTGCTTAGTTGGAAGTTTATTCATATTCATCTCCCCCTGTATATTGGAATAATTTTTCATAATAAAATCAATTGTTTCCAAAAGTGAATTTGCATTTCTTTTACTAACGAATATTCCTTTTTTATTTTGGACTATATGCTTTATATCATCAAAAACTATTACGGGTCTTAATCTAGATAAAGATTCATCAACAACTTTTGGATGAGCTTCCGTAAAAGAAGGTAGAACAGAAATATTATGGTTATCATAAATATTAATTAGTTCAGATGCATTGTATCCATGACCGATATAATTAATTCTTTTGTTATTTATTTTTTTTTCTTCATCTCTTCCAACTATTGATAGCTCTACGTCATCGTTAATTTGATCAAAGATTTTTAGAAGAGAAAATATTCCCTTCTCAACTTTTATTCTACCAACATACAAAAGTCGAGGTTTATCCAATTTAGGTTTTTTAAAGTTTTCTAACCAAAAAGAATTTAACTCTGAAGGGAAAATTGTATGACTTTTTCTTTTAGTAAATAGTCTTTCTTGGCACTTAATAATATTTGTTTTAAAAGTTACAACATTAAACATTACATAATAGATTAACGGACCTAAAAATCCTAATATAGCTTTATACTCTTCGTATCCATCGCTTCTTAAATAAACAAAAATTTTTTTTCTAAAAATAAATAATAATATATAAGAAAGAAAAGTGTATGGTGTAATTGATATGATTAAATAAGTTGCTTCTTTTTTTTTAAAAGTTTTTAGGATATTAAATAAAAATCCAAAAATATTTGATGACAATTCAATTTTTTCTAAATTTAAACGACGACTTCTTTCTATTTTTGAATTTCTTGCTATGAGAGTCACATTAAAATTTTTGTCAAGATTTTCTGGTATCGTTTTTAAATCGATGTTTTCGCAATGGTAATTATTTTTTATTTGTGAAATTTTTTCGTTATTTATTATTATTAAATCTTTATTAGACATAGCTAGTTATTAAATCATTTATTTTCTTTTCATTTATATTCATTTTAAGAGATTTCTTTAGACGAGAAATATCTGAACATATAGTTTTAGTTTCATCAAAATTAGTTATTTTATATGTAATAATAAATTTTTTATTTATTTTTCTTTCAATAGCTTTAACAATTTCAAGTACAGAATACTTTAATCCAGATCCGCAGTTTAAAATGATATTTTTGTTCTGGTTTAAATATTTATGAGTTTTTTCATGTATATTAGAAAGATCTTTAATATGAATAAAATCTCTTTCTGGCGTGCCATCTTTTGTATTAAAATTTTTTCCATTTATATTTATTTTATACTTTTTTCTTTTGATAGCTATTGCAATTACATCAAGTAATGAATTTATTTTTTTTTTAATTTTATAATCAATAATTGAACCCACAACATTAAAATATCTTAGAATTGCGAAACTATTTTCTTTATTCTTAAACTCTTGATTAATTATATTTTCACAAGCTAATTTGGAAAGGCCATAATAGTTTACAGGTTCACAAATATTATCTTCATTAACTTTTTTTTCTGAAACTTTTCCATAAACTGCTGCAGAAGAAGAAAATATCAATTTTGTATTTTTTTTCTTAAATCCAAAACGAACTAAATTTTTTGTTGCTAAAACATTATTATTGAATGATTTTAAAACATTTTTATTAAATTCTTGTACTCCAGAAAAGGCCGCAAGATGAATTATTAAATCAAAATTATAATTCTTAAAAAATGATTTAACTTTATTTTCTTTAGTTAAATCCATCTTATAAAAATTTATTTTTTTTTTTATTTCTCTATTTAGTGGTACCGACGTTGATAGATTATCTATAACACTTATTTGATAATTTTTTCCAAGAAAGAAACTTACAAGATTTTGACCAATATATCCTGCTCCACCTGTTATAAGAATTTTCTTGCTATGCTTTTTCATGTGCTGTTCTATAAGAAATTAAGTAAATAACAAAAAATATGGTGGAATAATATTTACAAAACATACCATCATTCATCATAAAAATAGCTGGAACTGTTAATATAAAGTAAGCTAGGTTTATTAAAATAGATACAGAATAATTACTTTTATATTTGTTGTTATTTTTTTTAAGAAAGATTTTGTAAATTAACATATGTAAATGTTTTTGATCTGGAAATAGTGGTGATTTTCTTTCCCTTAATATTTTTCTAAAGAAAGAGAAAAACACTTCAAAGAATAAATAAAATAATAATATACAAAAATAAAATGGAGATATTTCTGGATTAGCAAAACTAGTCTTAATTGCTGATATTCCAATAAAAGCTCCTAAAAAATAAGAACCACCGTCCCCAAGAAAGACCGTTGCTTTTGGAAAATTGTGTTTTAAAAATATTAATAGAACTAATATTTCACAAAATATAAAAAGCGCCAATTCATTATTACCATTGAAATAATTTATAAAAAGCAGGTTAGTCAAAATTATTAAAGTATGAATGCTTAGTAATCCATTATAACCATCAATTAAATTGCTACCGTTAATTACAAACAAAAAACATATACAAGTAAAAAACAATGCAAAGATATCAATTTCTAAAAATCTATTTAAAAAGCTAATACCAGTATTTTCAATATAAAATTTATTAAATAAAACTAAGATAATTAAAAGTAAAACCATAGAAATTAACCTAAATTTTGGTTTAATATTTACTTTTAAGTCATCAGAGAAACCGA
>CACLHE010000026.1 GCA_902606665.1 uncultured Pelagibacteraceae bacterium | reverse complement strand
AAAAAAATACGATCAAAATAAATGTTGAGGAAAGATAATTTTTTTAAAAACTATTTTGTAAGTAATTATAATTTTAAGAAAAATTTTAGAAAAACTAAGAAAGTTTTTAATTCTCTATTAATAGACATAAAAAATAATAATATTCCTTTAATTCAATCTTATGAAAAAAAATATGAATTTGATTTTCCAAAAACTACAGTAAAAAAATTTTCGAAATATAAAAATATTATTATCATTGGCATGGGAGGGTCAATATTAGGAACAAAAAGTATTTATTCATTTTTTCAAAAAAAACTTAAAAAAAAAATATTTTTCTTCGACAATTTAGATCCAAACTTAAATTTAAAATATAATAAAATAAAAAATCTTAAAGATTCATGTTTTATTTTGGTTTCTAAATCGGGTAACACTCTAGAGTCATTAACAAATTTAGGCTCAATATTTTCAAAAAATATTTTAAAGAATAGGTTAATTGTTATTACAGAAATTGCAGATAGTGTTGCACTATCAATAGCAAATAAATATAAAGCAGAAATTATCGAGCATAAAGAGTATATAGGTGGTCGCTATTCTGTTTTGTCTGAAGTTGGAATGTTTCCAGCAGCTTTAATGGGATTAAATTTAATTAAATTTAAGAATCTAAATAAACTAATCAAAAATAAAAATTTTGTTTCAGCCCTATTACAAAATGTTGCTGCCATCTTCACGCTTAACTCAAAAAAAATTAACAATTCGATTATCTTAAGTTACGATTCTGCTTTAAATGATTTAGGTTATTGGTATCAACAACTTGTAGCAGAAAGTTTAGGCAAAGGAGGCAAAGGCATTAACCCTATGGTGTCATTTGGTCCAAAAGATCATCATAGTCTTTTACAGCTTTATTTAGATGGCCCAAGAGATAAATTTTTTACTTTTTTTAACTCTACAAAAAAAGAAAATAGAAACAAAATCTCAAACAATATCATTACAGAAGATACAAAATATTTAAAAAATAAAAATGTAGAAGATGTTATAAAGGCTCAATCTAATGCTACAAAAAATATTTTTAGTTCAAAGAAAATTCCATTTAGACAAATTACTTTTAAAAAGAAAAGTGAAGATGAATTAGGTGAGATTTTTACTTTTTTTGTTTTAGAAACAATACTCTTATCTCGCTTAATGAATGTAAATCCATTTGATCAGCCTGCAGTGGAACAAGTTAAAGAGGAAACAAAAAAAATGTTAAGATAATAGTTTTCCAAAAATTATCTTTGACACACCGTATATTCTTTTATCAATTGTAGCAAAAAGATCAGGCAATTTCTCAATTTGATCTTTATTTCTGTGTAATATTATAATTCCATTTTTTTTGAGCAAATTTTTTTTAGAGATTAATTTTATTAATTCTTCCATATTCCTATCTTTAAAAGGTGGATCACAAAAAATCAGATCAAATTGGCCAGGTAAAAAGTAATCTTTTTTTAATATATTAAGAACATCACCAAAAAATGTTTCAGTTTTTACTTTTACTTTTAATTTTTCAATATTCTTATTTAAAATTTTGAATGCTAATTTTTCATTTTCAATAAAACAAACATGCTTAGCTTGCCTTGATAAGCACTCTAAGCCAAATGAACCAGTTCCTGAATATAAATCTAAAATATTTGATTTTTCCAGATTAAATGAAACTTTATTTGAATGAATTAGTAAATTAAAAATACTTTCTCTAGCCATATCCTTTAATGGTCTGGTACTGGCATTTTTTAGTATATGCAGATTTGTTCCTCTTAATTTTCCTCCTATGATTCTCATAATTATTTTTTATTAATTAATCTCCAGCCAATATCCTTTCTATAGAAACCATCAGTCCAATTAATTTTTTTTATGATTGCAAGGCAGTTTCTTCTTGCTTCTCCCAAGTTTTTTGACACGCATGTAACATTCAATACTCTTCCACCCACAGAATAAATTTTATTATTTTTTTTATAGGTTCCAGCATGAAATATTTGGTTTTTTTTATCAGGTAAAATTTTTAACAAGTTTCTTATTTCTCTGTTTTTTATATGATTAAATGGATACCCTCGCGCACACAAAACAATTGTAATAGAATTTTTTTTAGTCCATTCAATTTTTAAATCTTTTATTTTATTTTTAGTTATTAAATCTATAATTTCTAGCAAATCAGTTTTTAACCTCATCATCAAAACCTGACATTCAGGATCTCCCATTCTAATATTGTACTCAATCAAGTACGGCTCGCCCTTATTAATCATAAGACCTGCATACAAAAAACCTTTGTAAGGGTGACCTAATTTTTTCATTGCTTTTAAAGTAGGTTCTATAATTTTTTTATTAATTTTTATTTCTAATTTTTTAGTGAGTAAGGGTGTTGGAGAATAAGCACCCATACCCCCTGTGTTTGGACCCACATCTCCTTCCCCAACTTTTTTATGATCTTGCGCTGAACCAAAAAATTTGTATGAATTTTCATCAACTATAACAAAGTAACTCAACTCTTCTCCTCTTAAAAAATTTTCTAAAACGACTGTACTAGAGGATTTAAATTTACCTTTTAAAACTTCTTTAGCTTTTATTATTGCTTCACTTGTTGAATTACATATCGATACTCCCTTTCCAGAAGCCAGTCCGTCAGCTTTTACAACTATTGGAGCTCCATTTTTTCTAATAAAATCAGAAGCATTTTTAAGATTGTTAAAGGTACCAAAATTTGCTGTTGGAATATTATTTTTTTTACATAAATTTTTCATAAAAGCTTTTGAACCTTCAAGTTGGGAAGCAAATTTGTTAGGACCGAATACTTTTATATTTTTTTTATTTAGATAATCAAAAAGTCCGTCAACTAAGGGCTGCTCTGGCCCAATAATTACAAGATCTATATTTTGATTTTTAATTATCTTATAAAGCGCATCAAAATTTGAAATATCCTCTTCAATATTTTTTGCAATTTTTTGAGTTCCAGCGTTACCTGGTATACAGATTAGTTTTTTTAGTTTAGGAGACTGCTTTAATTTGTAGCATAACGCATGTTCTCGACCACCACTTCCTATGACAGCTAAATTCATATATTATTATAGAACTTTTAATAATTAATTATATATGAGTGGAAATAAAGCAAAAATTAAATTTAATCCAAGTAATTTTGAAATTATAGAAGAAGGGGATTATGTTGTCTGCGCTGTTTCAGGAAAAAATATTCCACTTAATCAATTAACATATTGGAATGTTGAGCTCCAAGAAGCTTATTTTTCGCCAAAAGAAGCACAACAAAGATATGAGGAATTAAACAAGAAATGAAATTATTAATTAGTTTAATTTTTATAATATTTACAACCTCAAGTTTTGCCGTAACTTTTGATGGCAAGTTCATTCAAGGTTCATTTATTCTTGGAAAAACTGAACCAGGTTCAGAAGTTTTCATTGATAAAAAAAGGGTTAAAGTTACATCAGACGGATATTTTGCTTTTGGATTAGGCAGAGACAGAAAAAATGATGTAGTCATAACAATAAATCAGAAAAAAATCGTAAAAAAAGTTTTCAAAAGAGAATATAAAATTCAAAGAATAGATGGGCTCGAAGAAAAAAAAGTAACACCCCCAGAAGAAGTATACGAAAGAATAAAAAGAGAAAATAAATGGATAGGAGAGGCTAGAGCTATTAACAGCGACTTATTTTTTTTTAAAGACAAATTTATAAATCCATTAGAAAATGCAATTGTCACAGGAGTCTATGGAAGTCAAAGAATTTTAAATGGAAAACCCAAATGGCCACATTACGGTATAGATTTTGCTGCAGCAGAAGGTACGGAAATTAAAGCTATGTTAGATGGAATTGTAACTTTAGCAGAACCAGATTTGTTTTATACTGGTGGTACTTTAATATTTGATCATGGCCATGGTATTTCGACACTGTATATGCATATGAAAACACTGTTAGTTAAAAAAGGTCAAGAAGTTAAACAAGGAGATATTATTGGAACTGTTGGCTCAACAGGAAGATCAACCGGAGCACATTTAGACGTAAGACTTAACTGGTTTCAAATACGCTTAGATCCGGCAACAGTTCTAAATCTTAACTAGTTTTAAATATATTTTTCCTTTTTTAGAGAGACAACAAATTTACAAGTAGAACAATTAAGGTTGTAATCTGGAGGGTTTTCCATTTCATAAATATCTATAATTTCAGTAATTCTATTTTTTAACTCATTTTCAAATCTTTGGCCTTTTAAATACAAAGTTTCAAATTTCATATTGCAAGAATTATTAGTTATATTAGTAATTTCTTTTGGTTCGAAAAGATATAAACCAAGCTCTTCAATATTAGAAAATTTTGGCGTTTTAGTATTTGGATTTAAAAAAATTGTTGCGTAGCTTTCTAGTTGAAGTTTATAATTTTCAAATTTTGATGGATTTATGCTAGTGGTTTTTAAATCAATAATCCCGTATTTTTTGGGAGAAGAATTGAATTCAATAACTACATCGGTTTTACCATTTATTACAAATAATCTTTTTTTTTTATCTTTTAATATTGTAGATCCAATGTAACCGTTAAGTTCAGTCATTATGCGACCTTCCGGTAAATTATTTGACATTATTTTTACCGATTGATTTATCAAAAATTTTTTTTGAATGAGATCAAACGAATTAAATATGGGTGGAAAAAATGCGTCTAATTTAATACCTTTATATGACAACCATAAGCATCTTTTGCATTTTAGAGCATAATCAACTCCGCTTGGAGTAATTTTAAAAATTTTTTCTTTACTCATCTCATTTCCAGCGATTATGAGACCAAATCCATTGTTTAGGATTATTAAGAATCATTTTTTCTAATGTACGATTGATCTTAAGTGTAATATTTTTTGTATCTTCTTCACTACTTTCTGTTTTTTCAATTTTGTATGGCTCATGAATAGTCATTTCAAAAACTGGACCTTCTTTTCTTATCAAAGATATTGGAACTAATTTACAGTCATATTTTAAAGCCAGCTGTGCAGGTATTGTTGTTGTGTGAGCGGGTTTATTAAAAAAGAGAGCCCTAGGTCCTTCACTAACTCGTTGATCTACCATTAGAGCTATGCTGTAACCATCTTTAACTTTACCAATTATTTCTCTCATGCCCATTCTTCCTTTTGGAATTTGATTAGTGCAAATATATTTAATTCTCAGAAATTCCATTAAGGGATTTAAAAAAATATTATTCAAGGGTCTATAAATTGCAGCGCATTTAATTCCAAACTTATCCAATTCCATTGCCATTAATTCAAAATTTGCAAAATGGGCTGAATAAAAAATTACAGCTTCTTTGTTTTTTTTAATTTTATCAAGGTGGTTAATTCCATTAATTTTCATATGATTGAAATTTGTTCTATTAAATTTGAAGTCTTTTAAAAAAACATATTCAGCGAAAGTTCTTCCAATATTTGACCACATACCATTAATAATTTCATATTCTTTTTGCTCGTTTATTTCTCCTAATGCAATTTTAATATTTTCCCTGATAATTTTTTTTGCTCTAAATAAAGGACCAATAAACCTACCCAAAACACCCCCTAGATTTGAAGCATTTCTTAGGCCTAGTATTTTAAATATAGCAAATAAAGAGAGTATACTTATAAATTCAAGAAAATATTTTATAATTTTCATATAATTTTTTTTATTTCTTCAATAAGTTGACTTTTATTTTCTATTTCAATTTTTATTTTTAAATATTTAATATCTTTTTTATACATATCAGGAATTCTAAAGTAGTCTTTTTCAGTTGTTAATAAAATTATATTTTCTTTTTTTTTATCTAATAAATTTTTCAACTCTTTTTCTGAATATTGATAATGATCGGGGTACTTTATTTTTTCTATTACATTGATATTATTATCGTTCAATAATTCAAAAAAATTATCAGGGTTTCCTATACCTGCAAAAGCAACGACCTCTTTATTTATATATTCATTTATATTTTGAGAATTATATTTTACATAAAAAATTTTTACTTCTGGGTTTTTATCAAATATTTTTTTTTCAATATCTATGTTCTTTTCACCATTTATAATTATACAATTAGCTCTTTTTAAAGCATAAAGTGTCTCTCTTAATGGCCCCGAAGGTATAGTAAATCCATTACCAATCCATTGATTAGAATTAAAACAAATTATGGAAAAATTTTTTTTTACAGAAAAATCTTGAAAACCATCATCAAGAATAACAATGTTTGCATTATTTTCAATTGCATTTTTTATTGCGTTTACTCTTGATTGGCTTTCATAAACTGGACCTATTTGATTTAAAAGTTTTGTTTCATCCTGAAAGGAATTGTATTTTTTTTTCACAAAGGCTGGCTTCATTTTTAAACTTTTCAAAATTGAAAATATTTCAATACATAAAGGTGTCTTGCCAGTACCTCCTAAATAAATATTTCCAATACAAATAACAGGAATAGAAAATTTATAAGTTTTTGTTAAATGTTTTTTTAAAAAACTTATAGCAATAATTAAAAGAGAGAAAGGAAAAAGCAGAATAGATAAAAAAGAGGTTTGATTTTTATCCCAAAACTTTGGTTTAAAAAAATTCATCAACAATTATATTTATATATATTTTTTTAATTCTAAGATCACATTATTAAATACATTTTGACCATAATTTTGTATTTTATTTGAAATCTCATCATTTTTTACCTTATCTTGTTTAAGTTCTTCAACTAATAAGAGACTTAGTTCCTCATAGTTGTTAACGACTTTTGTAATGTTCATTTCTCTTAAAAATTCATAAATTTCAAAAAAATTACTGACGTTTGGACCGTGAAAAATCTTACATCCTAATCTGGCTGGTTCAATGGGATTTTGTCCACTATTTTTTTCTAAAGCTTCCACTGATGATTTTCCAACATAGACACATTTTGAAATATTGTAAAATTTTAAAGATTCACCATAAGAATCTACAATTAGTATGTCAGTATTTTCACTTAATTCTTCAGGTTTACTATAGTTAGCGACCTTTAAATTTAGTTTCGAGAGTTCAGATTTTATTTTATCAGATCTATCAATATGTCTAGGTATAATTATGGTTAAAATATTATTAATTTTTTTTTTTATTTTCAAATGTGTTTTTGCACAAAAAACTTCTTCAGTTGGATGCGTGCTAGCTGCGCACCAAATCTTCCTAGTTTTAATTTTATCAAAAAAATATGAATCTAATTTTTTATCTAAATTTTCTTTTGTTTGTGAAAATTTTAGATTCCCATAATTTTTTACATTTTTTGCCCCCAGAATTTTAAGAAAGTTTTCACTTTCCTTATTTGAAGCAATACATAAATTAAATTTTCCAAACATTTTTTTAGCAAAGTTAGTTGCCAGCTTCCACCTATTAAAGGATTTTTTAGATATTCTAGCATTTACCAAGATTAGTGGAATTTCTTTTTCACTAATCTGCGAAATCAAATTTGGCCAGACTTCTGAATCAATAAAAATTGATAAATTTGGTTTCCAGTGCTCTAAAAATTTTCTTATTAAAATGGGAATATCCAAAGGTAGAAATTGATGAACTACTTTTGGATTTTGAATAAATCTTTTTTCCAGAACTCTACCAGAACTCACTGTTATTGAAGTTAAAAGAATTTTATTAATTTTTTTCTCTTCAATAAAACCTTCTATTATTGGAAGTACACTCATTGCTTCTCCAACACTAGCTACATGTATCCAAGTTAAAAAACCGTCATTTCTAGAAATATTTATTTTAGATAATTTTTCCTTATATCTAACAAAATCTTCTTTTTTTCTTAATTTTCTGAAATATAAATAAATAGGAGCGAAAGGAAAAAATAGGTACGTAAAAAATTTATACCAAAAATACATAAATTATGCGCTTAGCTGTTTGCTATAAAGATTTTTGTAAAGCATTGAGCTTTCTAATAACTCATTATGGGTTCCTATATCAGCAATTTTTCCTTGATTTAAAACAAAAATTTTATCTGCTCTAATAATAGTCGATAATCTGTGGGCTATAACCAAAGTAGTTTTATTTTTTGTTAAATTAATAATTGCATTTTGAACTTTTTCTTCTGACTCTGAATCTAAAGATGATGTTGCTTCATCTAATAATATTATAGGTGAATTTTTTAAAACGGCCCGTGCAATGGAAATTCTTTGTTTTTGTCCTCCTGATAATTTTATACCATTCTCTCCAATTATTGTTTCATATGATTGTGGTAAATTTTTAATAAAGTCACTAGCAGCAGCGAAATCACAAGCTTTCTTTATTTCATTTTCAGAAGCATTAAGATTAGCATAAGCAATATTTGCGCGTACGGTATCGTCAAACAAGGTAATATCCTGACTGACCATGGAAATATTTTTTCTTAAGGAAGAAAGAGATACTTCATTAACATTTTGTCCATCTATTTGAATATTACCTTCCTTAGGGTCATAAAACCTTGGTAACAAATTGATGATTGTACTTTTTCCAGCACCACTGTGACCTACAAGTGCAGCAGTACTTCCACCTTTTATAGACATGTTTATATTTTTTATAGCAGCCTCATTAGTTTTTGGATAAGCAAAACTCACATTTTTGAATTCTATATTACCTGTCTTGATTTCTAATTTAGGAGAAGAATCAATTTCTTTAATTGTAGGCTCAGTATCCAGAACACCAAAAACTCTTTCAGCGCCTGCGGCACCTTGATAAAACATCATATTTATTGTAGCTAATGATCGAATTGGTTGATAAGCCAACATCATTGCAGTTAGAAAAGAGAAAAAATTATTTATTCCCATTTCACCGCTTGTAATCATAAATCCTGAATAATAAATAAATCCGGCTATCATTATTCCGGTGAGCATTTCCATAATAGGAGTAGCTCTTATTAAGATAAAACCGATTTTATTTCTAATATCTTTATTTGAACTAAGAATTTTGTTTGATCTCTCAATTTCAAAATTTTCCCGTTGAAAAATTTTTATCATCCTAGAGCCCTTCAACATTTCTGATAAATAAGAAACGAGACTTGCATTGAGCACAGTGCTTTCTTTTGTAGCTTTTCCAACCCTTTTTCCTAAAGATTTAGCTACAAAGGCTGCAAGAGGCATCATCAACATTGCAAAAATTGCAAGTTTCCAATTTTGATAAAACATTAAACCAACTAAAACGACTAAAGTTAGCGAATCTTTCATAAGATTTAAAACTCCATTGCTTACCAATACGTTAACTTGACCAACATCATACATAATATGTGAAATATATTGCCCTGAATGTTTTGATTCTAAAGTGTAGGTATCCGATTTTAATATTGTACGAGTAAGCTGTCTTTGAATTGTGAAAACAATTTCATTTCCAACTTTAATCAAAACTGTTCTCGCAAAATATAAGGATAAACCCTTGCTAGCAAATGCCAAAACGATAGCAATCGGTATTAAAAGCATCATAGTTTTATCTTGTTCTATAAACATTTTTTCAATTGCGGGATCAAGCAACCATGCTATTGATGCAGTACTACCAGCCACACCAAAAGATAATAAAAGGGCAATTATTATTTTATTAAAATATTTTGATACATAGTTTCGATATAATCTTAGTAAAATTTTTTTTAAAGTTGGAAAAGTCATTATAGATTAAATGAGAAAATAAAAATAAATACAAAAAAACCCGTAAAATTATTAATTTTAAAACTAGAAAGACAAGATTTTGGATCGTTAGTTTTAAAATGTCTTATTTGATAGACCAAAGACAAAATAGTAAAAACTGATATTATAAAGAGATATTTATTTATTTCCATTAAAAGACCCAATATTAAAATACATACAACAAATAAGCTATAACAAATACCAACAAATACTTTTACATTCTTTTTAAATTTAATTGAAGTTGATTTAACACCGATAATTTCATCATCATGCATGTCCTGAAGTCCATAAATGGTGTCATAGCCGAGTGTCCAAAATATGGCTGATAAATATAAAATAAATGGCTCAATCGATATACTGTCAACGATAGAAGTCCATCCCATTATTATTCCCCAATTAAATGTTAATCCCAAAAAAAGCTGTGGCCAATAAGT
>CACLHE010000025.1 GCA_902606665.1 uncultured Pelagibacteraceae bacterium | reverse complement strand
AATAGAGCTTCAGGCTTAACAGCTGATGGAAAACAAAAAATATCTTTAGGAAGAGGTTTAGTTAGATCTAATGTAAATGTGATTATGTTTGATGAGCCATTAACAGTAATCGATCCTCATTTAAAATGGGTTTTACGTTCAAAATTAAAAGAACTTCATCAAAAAATTAATAGAACGATGATCTACGTAACACATGACCAAACAGAAGCATTGACATTTGCAGATCAAGTTGTGGTTATGCATGAAGGTCAAATAGTTCAAACAGGTACACCAGTTGAATTATTTGAAAAACCAAAACATACTTTTGTTGGACATTTTATAGGGTCCCCAGGGATGAATATATTACCTTGTCAAATTAAGAATGGATCAGCTGCAATAGATGGAGTTCAAATATCTACAAATACACAAATTAAAAAATCAAATTTTTCAAAAACTGAAATAGGGATTAGACCTGAATTTATATCATTTGATACAAAAGGAATACCAGTAAAAATTTTAAAAGTCAGTAATACTGGAAGACATAAAATTATTGATACACAATGTAATAGTGGAAAAATAAAAGTTCTTTCTCATTCGTCAAAAGAGATACCTAGCGGAAGTGTATTTTTGTCATTCAATAAAAAATACACTTATGCTTATGGAGATAGTTGGATAATTGAATAATGAATAAAACTGAAAATCAGAAAGCCTGGCTTTTCGTTATACCTGTTTTTATTTTAGTAGCTTTTAATGCGGCAGTTCCATTAATGACCGTTGTTAATTATTCTTTTCAGGAAACTTTTGGTAATAATGTTTTTACATGGGAAGGAACAAGATGGTTTAAGCAAATACTTCAGTCAGATAGATTTCATGCAGCTTTAGGAAGGCAATTTTTATTTACAGGCATAATACTTTTTATTCAAATACCACTTGGAATATTTATAGCTCTAACAATGCCTAAAAAAGGAATTGGAGTTTCCGTTTGCTTAGTATTGATGTCCATGCCTTTGTTGATACCTTGGAACGTAGTAGGTGCTATGTGGAATATATTCGCGTTACCTGAGATTGGTTTTTTAGGCCATACATTAAATGATTTAGGATTTGATTATAATTTTACCCAACAAATAGGAGATGCTTGGTTTACCACAGTCCTAATGGATGTATGGCACTGGACGTCACTTGTAGTACTGCTTTCATATGCTGGCCTAAGATCTATTCAACCTGCCTATTACCAAGCTGCAGAAATAGATGGAGCTAGTAGATGGGCTGTGTTTAGACACATAGAACTTCCTAAAATGAAAAAAGTTTTAACTATAGCTATCCTTTTAAGATTTATGGATAGTTTTATGATTTATACTGAGCCTTTTGTTTTAACCGGAGGCGGACCGGGTAACGCTACTGCATTTCTATCGATTGATTTGGTAAAAATGGCATTGGGACAATTTGATTTGGGGCCAGCAGCAGCAATGTCTTTAATATATTTCTTTATAGTCTTATTGGTTTGTTGGGTTTTTTATAATTTAATGATGAGAAACGAGGCTCAATCATGAAAAAATATAAATGGCTAGTTCCTACAATTTATATAATATTTTTGATGTTACCTATCTATTGGCTGTTAAACATGTCATTTAAAACTACAACAGAGATTATTAATACTTATTCATTATGGCCACAAAAATTTACTTTTGAAAACTATATTACTATTTTTACTGACAGTACTTGGTATACCGGCTATTTAAATTCACTTTATTATGTTGTTATGAATACAGTTTTATCAGTTGCAGCAGCCTTGCCTGCCGCTTATGCATTTTCAAGATATAGATTTTTGGGAGATAAACATTTATTTTTTTGGTTACTTACAAACAGAATGGCTCCACCTGCAGTTTTTGCTTTACCATTTTTTCAATTTTATTCTTCTATAAATTTATTTGACACACATATAGCAGTAGCATTATCACATTGTCTATTTAATATACCTTTAGCTGTTTGGATTTTAGAAGGGTTTATTTCTGCTGTTCCTAAAGAATTAGATGAAACAGCTTATGTAGATGGTTATAAATTTTGGAGATTCTTTTTTAAAATATTTATTCCCACAATAACAGCTGGGATTGGTATCACAATGTTTTTCTGTTTTATGTTTTCATGGGTTGAGCTGTTATTAGCAAAAACACTTACAGCAGTTGCAGCTAAACCCATAGCAGCTACAATGACAAGAACTGTTAGTACGTCTGGATATGAGTTAGGATTGCTAGCAGCAGCGGGAAGTTTAACAATTATTCCTGGCGCAATCGTAATTTATTTTGTAAGAAATTATATAGCGAAAGGATTTGCATTAGGTAGAGTATGATTATAGTTCCTTCAAATAAAATATTATTACTTGGTTGGGAATCTGTTTCTGAATCTAGAGAAAAAGGATTTTTTGATTTTGAGTTTATTACTTGGATGGCATGGACATGGCAAACAGCAGTGTTTTTTATTTTTATAGCTTTATGTTTATTTTTAATGGTAATTTGGGAAAAGAAAGTTCCAGGAGGATCACCACGAAGAGGGATACTAGGACTAGATACAACTAGAGGTGATAGATTATTTATATCACTTTTAAGTGCAGCTTTTATTCATTTAGCTTGGCTTGGTATAGTGGGTGTAATCTTATGGATAGCTACAATTATTTCATTTTTATTTTCGATTGTAGTTTTTAGATATTTTTAATATAGATAGTAAAATGCGCCCTTAGCTCAGCTGGATAGAGCATCGGTTTTCTAAACCGAGGGTCGTAGGTTCGAATCCTTCAGGGCGCGCCATAATCAGGTTGTAAATACCTTTATCTTGTTAATCTTTTTTACTTTTTACTATATTTAGAAACAATCATTTAATTAAGGTTTGATCAAACTTATATAACACATATTATTGAACAATTATTTAAGTTTGAAAATTTTTTTTTTTTGAACTTAATATTGTTAACAATAAATATAAGAGGAAAAAAATGTATACATACATTAAACGAATAACTTCTTTCTTAGCTATGTTTGCTGTTCTGTTTGTTTTTGCAGGCGAAGCTATGGCAAAGAAGTCTAAAACTCTGAAAAACACTCAGAAAAAAGGTTTTGTAAGATGTGGTGTTTCTCAAGGTCTTCCAGGATTTTCTAATGCTGATGCATCAGGAAACTGGACAGGTGTTGACGTTGATGTTTGCAGAGCTGTTGCTGCTGCAGTACTAGGTGATGCAGGAAAAGTTAAATTTACTCCACTAAGTGCTAAAGAAAGATTTACAGCTTTAACTTCTGGTGAAATTGATATTTTATCAAGAAACACAACTTGGACACTTTCAAGAGACGCAGACATTGGTCTAACTTTCGTTGGAGTTAACTTCTACGATGGCCAAGGTTTCATGGTTAGAAAAGATTCAGGTATTACATCCACTAGCCAATTCAAAAGTGGTATCTCAGCTTGTACTAACATTGGTACAACAACTGAGTTAAACATGAGAGACTTCTTTACTTCTAAAGGAATTTCTTATGAGCCAGTAGCTTTCGAAAAAGCTGATGAAGTTGTTGCTGCTTATGACGCAGGAAGATGCGATACATACACAACAGATAAATCAGGTTTGGCTGCTCAAAGAACTAAAATGAAAGATCCAGACGCTCACATAGTATTACCAGAGACGATTTCAAAAGAACCATTAGGTCCTGTTGTACGTCAAGGTGATTCAGTTTGGGAAGATATAGTTCGTTGGTCATTAAACGTAATGATCGAAGCTGAAGAGTACGGAATTACTTCTTCAAACGCTGATTCTATGAAAACTTCTGAAAATCCAGCAATCAAAAGACTTGTTGGTGCAGAAGGAGAATTAGGAGCTGCATTTGGTTTAGATAATGAGTGGAG
Organism: uncultured Pelagibacteraceae bacterium; assembly: GCA_902606665.1. GTDB lineage: Bacteria > Pseudomonadota > Alphaproteobacteria > Pelagibacterales > Pelagibacteraceae > AG-414-E02. The sequence continues at coordinate 6,537 of CACLHE010000025.1, read as the reverse complement.
CTTAAGAATTATCAAACAAGTTGGTAACTACGGTGAAAGCTATAAAAGAAATATAGCAGATCCTGGTATTTTGCCTGATAGAGGTCCAAACCAATTATGGACTAAAGGCGGAATACTTTATGTTCCACCAGCAAGATAATTTATAAAAAATAAAGATTAAAAAGGGCTAGATTTATCTAGCCCTTTTTTTTTATTATTGTTATTGTGATTCTATGAATAGCAAGATTAGGAAAATCCTACCTCAAATAGCTACTCTACTAGCTGTAGTGTTTGTTTTTGGTTTTTTCACATTCAATGCGCAAGTTAACATGGATAATAGGGGTATTGAGTTTGGATATGGATTTTTATCTCAAGAGTCTTCATTTGATGTGCAGTTTTCTTTAATTGAATATGACGGATCTCACTCATATGCTAGAGCGTATTTAGTAGGTCTATTAAATACTCTATTGGTTGCCTTTATAGGGATTATATTTGCTACAATTATTGGAGTTGTAGTTGGAATAGCAAGATTGTCTCCGAATTATTTAATTGAGAGATCGGCAGCTTTTTATGTAGAATTTTTTAGAAATATACCTTTGCTGCTGCAAATATTTTTTTGGTACTTTGCTGCACTTAGAGCTCTTCCTTTACCTCAGGATGCAGATGCAATATTTGGAGTTTTTTTCTTAACAATTAAAGGTTTATTTGTACCTCGTTTTATATGGGTAAACTTAGATATATTTTTCTATTCATTAATAGCAGCAATAATTTCTATTGTAGTAATAAGAAATTACGCAAGAAAATTACAAGAAAGCGAAGGAAAACAATTGCCAGTTTTTTCTATTTCTGCAGGATTGCTAATAATTCTTCCATTATTGGCTTTTTTAATTGGAGGAGTTTCTTTAAGTTTTGAAATGCCTGTTCTAGAACAAATAGCTACAACATCATTTAAATATACTGGTGGATTAGGATTGCCTCCTGAACTTATAGCCTTAACCCTTGCATTAGCCTTATATACTGCCACTTTTATAGCTGAATGTGTAAGAGCTGGAATACAAGGAATTAGCAAAGGTCAAAAAGAAGCCGCAGCATCTATCGGTTTAACACCGAATCAAATTTTAAAGTTAGTAATAATGCCTCAAGCATTAAGGATAATAATTCCACCCACGACAAATCAATATCTAAATTTAACAAAAAATTCATCATTAGCTGCTGCGATAGCTTATCCAGACTTAGTTTTAGTATTTGCAGGAACAGCTTTAATGCAAACAGGTAGAGCGATAGAAATCGTATCTATCACGATGCTTACTTACTTATCTATTAGTTTAGCTATTTCTGCATTAATGAACTGGTATAACAAAAGGATAGCAATTAAGGAAAAATAATGAGTAAAATAAACTTGTTAAAGCCTGATAAACAAAACCTAAGTACATATTTGTACTCCGGTTCATTTTTGTTTTTCATAGCTATATTTGATGTATTTTTAAGTTCTTTTTTTGGAATAAACATTACATCATTTTTACCAAACTCTATTAGTTTTTTACTTCCTTTAATTTTAGGAATTGTAGGATTGCATCTTATTAGAATAGAATTTTCCGGAATAAAAAATTTAGATTTGTTGAATAAAAATATTAATACTAGTACTTTTAATGCAGTTTTAACTCTATTAATTATTTTTACTGTAATAAAATCTATTCCACCAATTATGAGTTGGTTTATTATAGATGCCAATATAGCAGGTGATACAAAAGAAGCTTGTACTGGTAGTGGTGCTTGTTGGACCTATATTAAAATCTGGCTTAATAGATTTATTTATGGAATGTATCCAAACGAACTTCAATGGAGAATAAATATCTCCTTTATTTTATTAATAGCTTTGGCTTTCGTTGGTTTAATTCCATCAGAAAAAATTAAGAAGTTTTTAACCTTATATTATGTCGTTATTTACCCAATTATTGCATTTATACTAATTTACTATTTAATTTCAGGTGGATCGTTAGGTCTAGAGTGGGTTGAAACAGGGGCTTGGGGTGGATTGTCATTAACTTTTATAGTTTCTTTCTTTTGTTTAATTTTCTGTTTTCCTGTAGGTATGTTTTTAGCATTAGGAAGAAGATCAGAGCTACCTACGCTAAGATATATTTCAGTTGGCTTTATCGAGTTTTGGAGAGGAGTACCATTAATAACTGTATTATTTATGTCATCCGTAATGTTCCCTATGTTTTTACCGGAAGACTTTTTTATGGATAAACTTGTAAGAGTAATTATAGCAATATCGCTGTTCGAGGCAGCTTATGTTGCAGAAGTAATTAGGGGAGGGCTGCAAGCCCTACCAAGAGGTCAATACGATGCTGCAAAATCACTCGGTATGGGATATTGGAAAATGCATATTTTTGTCATACTTCCGCAAGCATTAAAATTAGTAATTCCAGGAATAGCTAATACATTTTTAGCGCTAGTTAAGGATACGCCATTAATTTTTGTTGTTGGACTTTTAGAAATAGTCGGGATGTTAAATTTGGCAAAAACTAATCCTAAATGGTTAGGTTTCGCAATGGAAGGTTATGTTTTTGCTGCTATAATTTTCTGGATTATTTGTTATGCTATGAGTAGATATAGTTACAATTTGGAATTAAAATACAAAACTGAGAGATAGAATTTATGTCAGATAAAATCATAGAAATGAAAAATGTAAACAAATGGTTTGGTGATTTCCAAGTTTTAAAAGATGTAAATTTAGAAGTTAATCAAAAGCAAAAAATTGTCGTTTGCGGACCTTCAGGATCTGGGAAGTCTACTTTAATAAGATGTATTAATAGATTAGAAGAGCATCAAAAAGGAACAATTATTGTTGATGGCAATGAACTTACTGAAGACACAAAAAATATTGAAAAAATTAGAGCAGAAGTAGGAATGGTTTTTCAGCAGTTTAATTTGTTTCCTCATCTGTCTATATTAGACAATTGTACTTTAGCTCCAATTTGGGTTAAAAAAATGCCAAAAAAACAAGCAGAAGAAATGGCAACTAAACAGTTAGAAAAAGTTCAAATTGTAGATCAAGCTAAAAAATTTCCAGGACAGCTGTCAGGCGGACAACAACAAAGAGCAGCTATAGCTAGAGCTCTATGTATGGAACCCAAGATAATGCTTTTTGATGAACCTACTTCAGCACTAGATCCAGAAATGATCAAAGAAGTTTTAGATGCAATGGTTAATCTAGCAAAAGGTGGGATGACCATGATTGTAGTTACTCATGAAATGGGTTTTGCAAAAGAAGTAGCTGACGAAGTTATTTTTATGGACGAAGGAATGATTGTTGAAAGAGCCGCTACAAAAGAATTTTTTGCAAATCCAAAAAGCGATCGAACTAAACTGTTCTTAAGTCAAATTTTATAAATTATATTCTGTAATGTATAAAATTTGCAAAAAATTAATAATCATAATATTTTTAATTTTACCAATTACATCAAAAGCGCACGTTCAACACTACGATAATTTAAAACGAATTGAATTTGATATTTATAGAAATAATAATCATATCGGTAAACATATATTCTCTTTTGAAAGAAAAGATGGTCTCTTAGAAGTCGAAAGTGAGATAAACTTTGAAATAAAGAAACTGGGTGTCACTTTATATAAGTATTATGTTAAAGGAACAGAATATTATAAAGATGGGAAACTAATTAAATTTAATTCAAAAACAAATCAAAACGGTAAAGAAAAATATGTAAATCTAGTTATGAAAGGAAATAAGCTTGTTATTGATGGTTCTTCTTTCAAGGGCGAGGTTCCTTCAGACTATTTGCTAGGAACATGGTGGAATCATAGCATTGTTAAAGCTGAAGCTCAAATCAGTGCTGTGTCTGGTAGAATAATAAAGCAAAAAGTATCTTTTTTAGGAAAAGAAACTTTAAATTTAGGTGGTAAAACCTATGAAACTCTGCATTTTAATTTTTCGTCAACTGATGAAAGCTTATCCAAGGATAAAAAACTTAATACTGATGTTTGGTATGATGAAAAAACATTAAATTGGGTAAAAGCAAGCTTTAATAAAAAAGGAAAGTGGGAATATCAGCTTGTTGTTATTGAATAATTTTTATTTTTTAAACTTGTAAGATAAGAAATTAAACTAATGTCAAGCATTTCTATGACAAAAATAGGAAAAATATTGCACCTTAGAGTTAACATATAAGGTGAATATTTGGCATATTTTAATAAAAAAAACTTTTTTTTTGGGTTGCATATAACTCTATTTTAATGTTGAATTTCCACTGTATATAAATCCATTTCATAAGAGGGGGAAGTAATGGAAGGAAATTTTAATCGTCACTTAGGCTCAAAGTTAAGAATGAGAAGGTTGGCATTAGGTTTAACACAAACAAAAGTAGCTCAAGCAATTAACGTAACATTTCAACAAATTCAAAAATACGAAAAAGGCACGAATGGCATAAGTTCTTTAAGAATAATGCAGTTGGCTAATTTTTTAAAAGTTCCAGTAGTTTATTTTTTTGAAGATTATCCGGCGTACACAGCAACAGAAGGTAATAAAGTTGAATCTGATGATCTTAATTATTCATTTCTTGCTAAATTGTTTTCAAAGTTATCCACAGAACAGAAGGATAAAATATTTCAAGTTTTAAAAAATACAAGAACTTTGGAAAAAACAGGATCGTAGACATTAATTATTGGCTCCTCGGGCAGGACTCGAACCTGCGACCAATTGATTAACAGTCAACTGCTCTACCAACTGAGCTACCGAGGAATATCAATATGTATTTATATTTTTTTTATTCCAAAAGCAACTTTCGTGAAAAAATCGTGAATTGATCTTCAACCAATTACTCACAAATCAAAGTTAATTACTTTTATCATAAAATAAGAAAATATTATGGTTAAAATTCACGAGGTTTTAGAGTCATTTTTCATCAAGTTTCTTGATTCGAAATTATCTTGTTATTTCCTTGGAGGCCACGCCCAGAATCGAACTGGGATAGAAGGATTTGCAATCCTCTGCGTAACCATTCCGCCACGTGGCCCTTTTTATGAACAAAAAATAATTGAATCAATTCTTTGTTTTATATCAAATTATTATATGTTTAAACAAAATGCAAAATTCAAATTACAACCACATTGATATAGAAAACGAGATATATGGCTATTGGGAAAAAAATAATTTTTTTAAACCATTAAAGAATAAAAGAAGATATTTTTCAGTAGTAATACCTCCCCCTAATGTAACGGGAAGCTTACATATGGGCCATGCTCTAAATAATTCGTTACAAGATTTATTAGTGAGATTTTATAGAATGAACGGGTATGAAACTCTTTGGCAGCCAGGCACGGATCATGCAGGCATAGCCACTCAAGCAGTTGTCGAAAAGAAACTATTAGACAAAGGTATTAAAAAAAATGAACTTGGTAGAGAGAAATTTATTGAAGAAGTTTGGAATTGGAAAAAAGAATCTGGAGATCAGATTTTAAATCAACTTAAAAAATTAGGATGTTCATGTGATTGGTCTCGAAATAGATTTACTATGGATAATGATTTATCAAAAGCTGTTATCAAAACTTTTGTTGATCTTTATAAAAAAAAATTAATATATAAAGATACTAAACTGGTAAATTGGGATACCAAACTAGAAACTGCTATATCCGACCTAGAAGTAGAGCAAAAGGAAGTTCAATCAAATCTGTATTATATTAAATACAAAATAGTTAATGATAATAATTTTGTTACTATAGCTACCACAAGGCCTGAAACAATGCTTGGCGATTCAGCCGTTGCTGTGAATCCTAAAGATTATAGATATAAAAAATATATAGGAAAAAATATAATTGTACCTATCGTTGAAAGGCAAGTAAAAATAATCGCAGATAATTATGTTTCTACTGATCAGGGCTCAGGAGCGCTTAAAGTTACTCCAGCTCATGATTTTAACGATTTCGAAATAGGCAAAAGACACAAATTAAAATTTATAAATATTTTTGAAAAAAATGGCACATTGAATCATAATGTTCCTGAACAATTGATTGGTTTAGATCGTTTTGAAGCTAGAAAAATAATTATTAAAATGCTCAAGGAGAAAAATTTGCTGGAAAAAATAGACAATATTAAAAATGCTGTACCTTACGGTGATCGATCTAATTCCATAATAGAGCCTCTACTTACAGAGCAGTGGTTTGTAGATGCAAAGTTTTTATCTAAAAAAGCGATACAAGTTGTTAAAAAGAAACGTACAAATTTTTTCCCAAAAAATTGGAGTAATACATATTTCCAATGGATGAATAATATTCAACCTTGGTGTGTATCAAGACAGCTTTGGTGGGGTCATAGAATACCTGCTTGGTACACTAAGGAAAAAAAAATCATTGTTGCTGAAAATGAGAACGAAGCAAAAAAAATTGCAAAAAAATTATATAAAAAAGATGTTGAACTGAAAAGAGACGAAGACGTTTTAGACACATGGTTTTCATCTGCCTTATGGCCATTTGCTACTTTAGGTTGGCCAAAAAATACTTATGAATTAAAAAGATATTACCCAACTTCAGTACTTGTTA
>CACLHE010000024.1 GCA_902606665.1 uncultured Pelagibacteraceae bacterium | reverse complement strand
ATTAAAATTTAAAGAATTTAAACATATAAGTGTAGATGGTCCAGGATTTATAAATATTCACTTCCATTCTTCATTTTGGAATAATTACTTAATTAGTGTTATTAAACTTAATAATAAATATGGATCAAATCAGTCTAATAAAAAAAAATATAATATAGAATTTGTTTCAGCTAATCCAACCGGACCATTACATGTCGGCCATTGTAGGGGTGCCGTTTTAGGCGATGCTCTCAGTAATTTGTTAATGTTTAATGGTAACAAAGTAACAAAAGAGTATTATGTGAATGATTACGGCGGTCAGGTAAAAAATTTTGTCTCTTCCGTTTACTATAGGATTTTAGAAATTCTAGAAAAAAAGCCTTTTCCAATTGATGAAGATTTATATCCAGGTGATTATGTTATCGATATTGCAAAAAAAATAATAAAAAATAAAACTTTAAAAAATTTTAATAATTATGAAAAAATTTATGAAAAATTACGATCTGAATCATTAAAAAACTCTATGAAATTAATTATTAATAATCTACATTCTTTAGGAATAAAGCATGATAGTTTCATATATGAATCTAAATTAATTAAAAATAAAGTAGTTTCTAAGACTGTCCAAAAATTAAAAAAAAGTAATTATATATACAAAGGAAAGCTTGATGCGCCAAAAGGAGAAGTTTCAAAGAAATGGAAAACTAGGGATCAGTTATTATTTAAATCCAGTTTGTTCGGAGATGATCTTGATAGACCATTACAAAAAGCAGATGGATCTTGGACATATTTTGCCTCAGATATTGCATACCATTCGAATAAAGTTTCAAGAAAATTTGATGTTCTAATTAATATACTGGGAGCAGATCATGCTGGATATATAAAAAGAATTACATCAGCGACAAAAGCTGTATCAAAAAATAAAGTAAATTTAATATGTAAAGTTTCGCAATTGGTAAATCTTTATAAAGAAGGCCAACCCTTTAAAATGTCTAAGAGAAAAGGTGACTATATAACAGTTGAAGACTTAATAAAGGAAGTTGGTAAAGATTCTACGCGATTTATTATGTTAAACAGAAGTAATGATGTACAACTGGATTTTGATTTTCAAAAGGTAACGGAAAAATCAAGAGATAATCCTGTATTTTACGTTCAGTACGCATATGCGCGTATTAATTCCATATTTAGATTACTTAAGTTGAATTTGAATAAAAAAATTATTATTGATAATAAAAAATTCGATTTGAATGAATATGAAATAAAAATTTTAAAAAAGATTTCAGAATGGCCTAAATGTGTAGAATTAGCTTCCTCAAAACTGGAGCCACATAGAATACCATTTTATTTATATGAGCTGTCCACACTATTTCATTCCTATTGGAATTTAGGAAAAGAGGACGAAAAATACAGATTTGTCACAACACAAAAAAAATTAAATAATCGTAGACTTGTACTTTTACAAGCGTTGTCAATCGTAATTAAAAATGGTATGTCGATTTTGGGCGTATCAACACCTTCCAGCATGTAATGTATAATAGAATTAAACAAATTATATTTTTGCTAACTTTTTTCATTTTTACTTTTGCAATAACTAAATATTATTTATCTGAACAAAATAAAATATTAATAAATAAATCTAGGTCTTCACTCTCTATATTGTCAGAGGATAAAAAAAATAATTTGCCATTATTAGAAAATGATACGCTAGGAGCAATAAATTATGTTGATGATTTAGAAAGTTTTAAGGAAAAAAGAAAAAAGAGATTCTGGGAAAGATTGATATCTAATAATGATGAATAAAAAAGCTATAATATTTGGTGTAAGAGGGTTGAAGCTATCAAAAAAAGAAAAATTTTTTTTTACGAAATTTAGACCTTGGGGCGTCATATTATTTTCTAGAAATATTAAAAATATTAATCAGTTAAAAGTGTTAATCAAACAAATTAAATATATTTTTAATGATAAGAACTATCCTATACTTATAGATCAAGAGGGAGGTAAGGTTTCACGTATAAACAAAATATTAGATTTAAGCTTCTTTTCCCAAAATTTTTTTTCTAATCTTTATAAAAATAATAAAAAAGTTTTCTTTAATTTTTATAAAATATATATAGAAAAAGTTTGTGAAATTTTAAGAAAAACAGGAATAAATATAAATACTGTACCTGTATTAGATGTTTTAACAAGCAAAACTCATAAAGTAATCGGAACTAGATCTTTCTCAAGAGATGCTACTATTGTATCGATGCTTGGAAAATTATGTATAAATTACTACCATAATAATAAAATTGCTACTGTCATCAAACACTTACCTGGACATGGAGGATCAAAAGAAGATAGTCATCATAAAACACCAGTTGTTAAAAGTAATAGAAACGCTCTTATTAAGAAAGACTTTAAACCTTTTACTCAATCTAAGTCCTTATTTGGTATGACAGGACATGTAATTTATAATTCCTACGATTATAATAATACGGCCACTCATTCAAAAAAAATTATTAAAAATATAATTCGTAGTAAAATTAAATTCAAAGGAATCTTAATCTCCGATGATATTTCTATGAAATCTCTTAAATATAAATTAGAGGAAAATGCAATTAGAGCATTAAATGCAGGTTGTAACTTGGTATTACATTGCAATGGAAAAATGAACGAGATGTCCAGATTAGTTAAAGTTATACCCAATATTGATAATTTCACTATAAAAAAAACTTCCCAATTTTATAAATTTTTGAGGTAAACTTGATTCTATGGATTTGCCAAAAAATAGTAATTTAAAAATTAGTATAGATAACTATTCTGGACCTTTGGAGGTTTTGCTTGATCTAGCTAAAGCGCAAAAGGTTGATTTGGCTAATATATCAATTTCGCAACTAGCTGACCAATTTATTGATTTTATTAATAAAGCAAAAGAAGTTAATTTAGATTTAGCGTCTGAGTATTTATTAATGGCTACATGGCTCGCTTATCTAAAATCTAAACTATTATTACCTGAAGATGAAGAAGATGATTTTAAAGCAAGCGAGGTTGCTGAAAAATTGAAGTTACAATTAAAGAAACTTGAATTAATAAGATTGTTATCTGGTCAACTATTAAAAAGAAAAAGACTAGGTGTCGACGTTTATATGAGAGGAATGTCAGGAGGAATTAGATCTATAAAAAGCTCAAAATATCAAGTTTCACTATATGAGTTATTAAAATCATATTCTAATCATATAATGAAAAAGAATTTTTTATCTATAAATATTATAAAATTACCAGTTTGCACTACTGAAGAAGGAATAGAAATAATAAAATCAAAAATAAAAAAATTGAAAAATTGGAAAAGTATTTTTGAATTAGTTCCATCCAAGTTTAAGAAAAATAAAAAATTAAAAAAAACTGGTGTATCAGGTCTCTTTTCAGCTTCACTTGAGTTAAGTAAACAAGGTTTTATTAATATTACGCAAAAAAAGAGCTTTGATGATCTTCTAATAAAGGAGAAAAATGATTAAAAAAGATAATTTAAAAATTATTAAATTTCCAAATAGTATTACTAATTTAGAAAAGCAGGTAGAAGCAATTTTATTTGCTGCCGAAGAACCTTTGGATGAAGAAAGCATTCAAGAAAAATTAAAAACTAAAACAAATATTTCTAAAGTATTAAATTCTTTGGAAAAACAATATCAAAACAGAGGTATTAATTTAATTTGCATCTCTAATAAATGGTCATTTAGAACCGCCCAAAATCTTTCAAAATTCATGAATCTTCAAACTAACACCAAGAAAAAATTATCAAAAGCTGCGATTGAGACATTATCTATAATTGTTTACCATCAACCAGTTACAAGATCTGAAATAGAAGAAATTCGTGGTGTAGCATTTGCTAGTGGCACACTTGAGATTTTATTAGAATTAAATTGGGTAAGGCCTTCAGGTAGAAAAGATGTTCCAGGTAAGCCTATACAATATGTTACAACTGATGATTTTCTAAGTCACTTTAGTTTGCAAAAGCTTAGCGACTTGCCAAACGTTGAAGAACTAACTTCAGCAGGTTTAATCGACAATGCAAATGTTGACTCTTCAATTTTTGGAACAAGTAAATTTTTCAAAGAGCAGAGCAAAGAAAAAAAAGAGAATATCTATTCAAATATAGATGATATGTTAACGCAATCTCTCAATAAAGAGGACGAGTAAAAGATATCTTTAATAAAGTAAAAAAATTGTATATAATTTAAGTATGAGTATAGGTTTTTGGCAAATAGCGATTGTTGTCGTTTTAGTTGTTCTTCTTTTCGGAAGAGGAAAAATTTCTAGTCTGATGGGAGATGTTGCTAAAGGAATTAAAAGTTTCAAAAAGGGAATGAAAGATCCAATTGAGGATAATACAGAAACTACATCATCAGAAACCACATCATCAGAAGATAATTCTAGCGAAGATACAAATTTAGATAAAAAGTAAATTAAAATGCCACAAATCGGATGGTTTGAAATACTAATTATTGTGGTCTTATCAATACTTATTATTGGCCCCAAAGATTTTCCATTAATTCTAAAAAAAATTGGAAGCTGGATAGGCTCTTTCAAAAATTATTTTAGCGAAATTCAAAACGATATTATTGACGTCGAGAGCACTGTTAATGACGAAATGTCTTTTGAAAAAAATTTAAAAAATAAAAAAGATAATAAAAAAGAAAATGAATGATGATAATAAAAAACAATCAAGTTTTATTGATCATCTTACAGAGCTAAGATCTAGACTTGTTAAATCTATAGTTTACCTATTTATTTTTTTTATAATTTGTTATTTTTTTGCAGAAAATATTTATAATTTTCTAGTTTCTCCATATGCTGAAGCCGTTAAAGATGACGACATTGATAGAAGAATGATTTTTACTGCATTGCACGAAACATTTATAACTTATTTAAAAGTTGCTTTTTTTGCTTCTATGTTTATCTCAAGTCCAATAATTCTTATGCAAGTTTGGAAATTTGTTGCACCGGGTCTATATAAAAATGAAAAAAAGGCTCTATTACCTTATTTAATAGCTACACCAGTATTATTTTTATTTGGTGGTATGTTGGTTTATTATTTAATTATGCCGTTGGCAATAAAGTTTTTTTTAAGCTTTGAAACTGCCTCAACCATAAATAGTTTACCTATACAATTAGAAGCTAAAGTAAATGAATATTTATCATTAATAATGAGACTTATTTTTGCATTTGGTTTAAGTTTTCAATTACCAGTTTTGCTTAGTCTTTTAGCGCGTGTTGGTTTTGTAAATTCTCAATATTTACGTGAAAGAAGAAAATACGTTGTAGTTATAATTTTTATCATAGCTGCAATAATAACACCACCAGATCCAATTACACAAATCGGTTTAGGAATACCTTTGTTAATTCTTTATGAATTATCTATATTGTCTGTAAAGTTGATAGAAAAAAAGAATAAAGATGCATAATTTAAAATTAATTAGAAAAGACCCAGATTTTTTTATAAAAAAACTAAAACATAGAAGCATTAACACGGATCTGAAAAAAATATTGAGCTTGGATAAGAAAAATAGGGAACTTATTCAATCTAAAGAAAAACTTGAACATGATAAAAAAGTAATATCAAAAAAACAAGAGAAGAGTCAGTTTTCAAGATCCAAGGAAATAACAAAAGAAATAAATGATTTGGAAAAATCTCAATTAAAGATAAATAGTGAGATTGAGTTATTACTCAGTTCATTACCTAACTTGGCATTAGATGATGTACCGATCGGTAAAGATGAGACTTCAAACAAGGTTATTAAAGAATTTGGTAAAATACCTAAATTTGATTTCACTCCTATTTCACATTACGAAATTGGTAAAAAATTAAATTTAATGGATTTCGATATAGCAACAAAAACATCAGGCTCACGTTTTGTATTTTTAAAAGATAAACTAGCTCTACTTGAGAGAGCCATATCTAATTTTATGCTCGATTGTCATACCAAAGAATTTGGATATAAAGAAATCTCTCCACCATTAATTGTTAAAGATACTACAATGTTTGGCACAGGCCAGCTTCCTAAATTTGAAAAGGATCAATTTGAAATAAAACTGGATGATGAAAAAACAAGGAAATTTTTAATACCTACAGCTGAGGTTATATTAACAAACATGGTTAGAGAATCTTTTTTAAAAAAAGAAGAATTACCACTAAGATTGGTAGCATCAACAGCCTGCTTTAGAAAAGAAGCAGGAAGTTATGGAAAAGATACTAAGGGTATGATTAGACAGCATCAATTTTACAAAGTTGAACTTGTTAGTATTGTAGAACCAAAAAAATGTCTTGAAGAGTTAGAGAGAATGTCAAATTGTGCTCAAGAAATATTAAATAAATTAAAACTTCCATTTAGAATGGTGTTGCTATCTTCAGGTGATATGGGTTTTAGTGCAGAAAAAACATATGATCTAGAAGTTTGGATTCCATCTGAAAATAAATATCGCGAGATTTCAAGCTGTTCATCTTGTGGCCAATTTCAATCAAGAAGAATGAAAGCTAAGTATAAGAATGAAAAAAAAGAAACTGATTTTGTTGGAACTTTAAATGGATCTGGTTTAGCTGTTGGAAGGACATTAATAGCCATTATGGAAAATTATCAAAATAAAGATGGAACTATTAGTGTGCCAGAATCTCTAAAACCTTATATGAATGGAGTAGAACTAATAAGTTAATTTATATTGTTTATTTTTTTTATTTAGTATAATCATATTAACAATTTAGGAATTATTATGTCTGGATCAGGTTTTGCACAGTTTATACCACTAATCTTGATTTTTGTGATTTTTTATTTTTTTCTAATTAGACCACAACAGAAAAAAGTCAAGGAACACAAACTTATGGTTGCCGCTTTAAAAAGGGGAGACGAAGTTATTACATCAGGCGGAATAATAGGAAGAGTTGAAAGAATTTTAGGTAATGATAAACTTGATATAGTAATTTCTGATAATGTAACAGTTCAAGTTGTGCAATCAACAATACAAGGTTTAATAAACAAGCCTAATACAAAAAAATAATTATATTTTGTGTTATATTTCTCTAGATATAAAATATTTCTAATATACTTAATTATTTTAATACTGTCCTTTTTTTCTATAGGTAATTTTATTGACACGAACAAAAGCCCATTTTCATCAAAAAAAATAAATCTCGGATTGGATTTGCAAGGAGGGTCTTATTTATTGCTAGAAGTTGACTCTATACCTTTGATTGATCAAAGATTGCAGCAAAAAGTTCTTAATCTTAGAAAACTATTTAAAAAAGATAAAATTAAATACAAAAATTTGGTTCTTGAAAATCAATCAATCATTTTCGAATTAATGAATGATGATATCAAAAAATTCGAAGATTTTTTTATGAATAAGGAAAGTTCGATAAATCCTTACTATGAACAGTACAAATCTCATGAGTTAAATTATGAAGTAGAAAATAGTAAAATTAAAATTGAGTTTACTAAATATGGACTTGTAGAGTTGAAAATTGCATCTCTTGACCAATCGTTAGAGATTGTAAGAAGAAGAATTGATGAAGTTGGGACTAATGAACCAACTATTCTAAAAAGGGGAAATGATAGAATTTTAATTGAATTACCAGGTTTGACTGATCCCAATAGAATAAAAAGGCTATTAGGTAAAACAGCAAATTTATCTTTTAGATTAGTTTCTGAATCAGAAGATGTTTTTGGTACAGAGCTTCTATCTTATGAAGATGAAGATGGTCAATTGACAATAAGTAAAAGAGTAATTGTAAGTGGTGAAAATTTAGTTAATGCGCAGCCATCGCTTGATAATCAAACTAATCAAGCAGTTGTGAATTTCACTTTTGATAGATCTGGATCTAAAAAGTTTGGTAGGGCTACTTCTAATAATGTAGGTAAAAGGTTAGCGATAATTTTAGATAATAAAATTATTAGTGCACCCGTTATCAGAGAAGCAATTGTTACTGGTAACGGACAAATTTCTGGTGATTTCACATTTCAAACTGCCACAGATTTAGCTTTATTACTAAGATCGGGAGCTTTGCCAGCACCATTAAATATTATTGAAGAAAGAACAGTTGGACCTGATCTTGGTGAAGATTCTATTAAAGCTGGTGCTTTTTCTTTAATGATAGGTTTCTTACTTGTAATACTCTACATGATTTACAAGTATAGATTTTTTGGAATTATAGCTGATCTTGCATTAATAATTAATCTTATACTTTTAATTGGAATTTTATCTGTATTGGAAGCAACTTTAACTTTGCCAGGAATAGCAGGTATTATTTTAACAGTGGGTATGGCCGTGGATGCAAATGTTTTAATTTTTGAAAGAATAAAAGAAGAAAAGAGAAATGAAGATTCAAATATACACGCTTTTGACATGGGTTATAAAAAAGCGCAATCAGCAGTTTTAGATGCAAATATAACTACATTAATATCTGCGATAATACTTTTTTTTCTAGGGTCAGGACCTGTTAAAGGTTTTGCTGTGACAATAGGGATTGGTATAGTTACAACTTTGTTTTCTGCATACTTTTTTGCGAGACATTTGACTTCATCATATATTTTAAAAAATAAGGATAAAGAGATTGTGATATAATGTTAAATATTCCAAAGGATATAAAATTTTCTAGTTACTATAAAAAATTAAATATTTTTTCCATAACATTAATTATTTTGTCAATATTAGTTCTATTATTTAAAGGTTTAAACCTAGGAGTAGATTTTAAGGGAGGGACTTTAATTGAGATAAGAACTGAAAAATCAAGTATAAATATAGGTGAGATAAGACAGTCATTCATGAAAATGGATCTTGGTGATGTAAATGTTAAAAAATTTGGTAAGGATGGTGACTATCTCGTAAAAATCGAGGTTAAAAATAAGACTGATGAAGATTTTATTTTAAAAATCAATAAAAAATTATCAGCGGACCTTGGATCGGAAGTAAATTTTAGACGTGTGGAGAATGTCGGTCCCAAAGTTAGTAATGAGTTACTCAAATCAGGTTTATTAGCAATAACTTTATCTCTGGCGGCAATGCTTTTATATATATGGATTAGATTCGAATGGCAGTTCAGCGTTGGTGCTATCGCAGCATTATTACATGATGTTGTTATTACGGTAGGAATATTTTCACTTTTATCTTATGAAGTAAATTTATCAATTGTTGCAGCTATATTGACTATTGTTGGTTATTCTATGAATGATACAGTTGTAATATTTGATAGAATAAGAGAAAACTTAAAAAAATACTCCAAGATCTCTATTTCTGATATTACCAATCAATCTACTAATGAAACTTTATCAAGAACCCTGATTACTTCAGTAACAACACTACTTGCTCTTTTTTCAATTTATATTTTTGGTGGGTCTATACTAAAAGGTTTTTCATTTGCAATGATAATTGGGGTTATTGTTGGAACATACTCTTCAATATTTGTAGCTGCTCCAATATTAAAATATACAAAAGTAACACAGAAAACTATTTTAAAAGAAGAAGATTAATTTTTTAGTACAAATTTTGAGCCATTACCATTGAAAGAAGCATTGGTAATGATAATAAAGTATTTATTCTAGATGTTAACATTGCTGTTTTAGCTGACTTAGCTTTTTCTTCAGGAGTAACTTCAACAATACCCAAAGCTTTCTTTTGATTTGGCCAAATTATAAACCAAACATTATAAGCCATGATGAGACCCAGCCACATCCCAATACCTATAGCAGTATTTTTACCACCACCACTTCCAATTCCCAAAGTCATTGCTTGGTGAACGTAACCATTTAATGTTGCAACTATTAGACCCGTTACTATCGTAGCGAAAGCTGCCCATCTAAACCAAAAAAGGACGGCAGGAGCTATTACCTTACCAATAGCTGGTTTTTGATCATCAGGTATTTTTGGCATACTTGGTATTTGAATAAAATTTAGGTACCAAAGGAGACCTATCCACATAACACCAGCTAGCACGTGCAAATATCTAAATAACCAGCTCCAGAAAAGTTGGTCGAAAGTAAAATCTCCACCAGCAAAAAATAAGCCTAAAAATAGTAGAATTGCTAAAACTATGGATAGGTGAATAGTTTTTGATAGAGATTGTAATATTGAAACCATAATTAGATCATATCATCTTTTACGTTAAATCTAAGCTGTTTTTTTAAATTTACTGCTTATTATATTTTTCAAGAAATTACCTGTATAACTACCATTTATTTCAGTTATTTTTTCAGGATTTCCTTCTGCTATTATTTGACCTCCATTTACGCCACCATCTGGCCCCATATCAATAATCCAGTCAGCTGTTTTTATAACATCTAAATTATGTTCAATCACTACTACTGTATTACCTTGGATGACAAATGTTTGAAGTATCTCAAGTAATTTTTTTATATCATGAGCGTGCAAGCCCGTAGTTGGTTCATCTAAAATATACATTGTTCTGCCTGTAGATCTTTTAGATAGTTCTTTAGCAAGTTTAATTCTTTGAGCTTCTCCTCCAGAGAGTGTAGTAGCCTGTTGACCAATTTTTATATAACCTAATCCAACTTTTTTTAAAGTAAGTAATTTTGAACGAACTGTATGTATATTTTCAAAAAACTTACATCCTTCATCTACAGTCATATTTAATACGTCAGAAATATTTTTATCTTTAAACTTAATTTCAAGAGTTTCACGATTATATCTGCT
>CACLHE010000023.1 GCA_902606665.1 uncultured Pelagibacteraceae bacterium | reverse complement strand
TCCTTCTCGCCTAGTGTAATAAAAGGAGGATTAGACAACGAAAACACGAAAAAAAATGTAAATGAAATTCCTGTATTGGGTAAGATTGCTGCTGGTACACCTATTGAAGCTATACAAAATGAAGTTAGTAAAGTGACTCTGCCTGATGAACTAACCAAAAATGGAGAGCATTTTGGTTTAAAGATTTCTGGAGACTCAATGGTTGAGGCTGGTATAAATGATGGTGATACAGTAATTATAAAAAAAACTGACACAGCAAATAATGGACAAATAGTAGTTGCATTAATTGACGATCATGAAGCTATGCTAAAGAGAATAAGAAAAAAAGGTAAAGTTGTAGCTCTTGAAAGTGCAAATAAAAGATATGAAACAAAAATTTTTGGACCCGATCGAGTAAAAGTTCAAGGTGTTTTAGTATCTTTATATAGAAACTTCCAATAAAATAGTCTAATAATCATTTATGAGTATAGTAGCAACAAGATTTGCTCCATCTCCTACAGGACCTCTACATATTGGTGGTGTTAGAACAGCTCTTTTTAATTGGCTATTTTCAAAAAATAAAAAAGGAAAATTTTATTTGAGAATTGAGGATACAGACAAAGAGAGATCTAAAGAAGAATATAAAAAACAAATTATAGACTCTCTTTATTGGATTGGAATAAATTATGATGATAAGGAATACATTCAATCAAAAAATATAAATGAACATAAAAAAATTGCTGAAGATCTTTTAAAAAATGGTTTTGCATACAAATGTTATTGTTCTGAGGAAGAAATTAAAGAACAAAAAGAAAAATGTAAAAAAAAAGGAATAGCTTATGTATACAATAGAAAATGGAGAGATCCTAAAAACCTTGAAATTCCAAAGAATATTAAACCTGTAATTAGATTTAAAAGTAAAATTTCTGGAAACTCTGTTGTTAAAGATCTTGTTCAGGGTGAAATTAATATTTCAAATTCAATTATCGAAGATTTTGTTATTTTGAGACAAGATAGCACTCCGACATATCAACTGTCAGCTGTTGTTGACGATCATTTAATGAAAATCACACATGTTATAAGAGGTGACGATCACAAAATAAATACTTTTAAACAAAAACAAATTTATGAAGCAATGAAATGGAAAGTGCCAGAATTTGCTCATATTCCACTTATTCATAGTGAGAAAGGTTCTAAACTTTCTAAAAGAGATAAAGCCGCAACTATAGATGATTATATAAAAATTGGAATTTTGTCTGATGCATTAAGAAATTATCTTCTACGTCTAGGTTGGTCTCATAAAGATAAAGAAATTTTTAGCCTTGATGAAAGTATCAAGCTTTTCGATCTAAAGGATGTAGGAAAATCTCCATCAAAATTAGATATGACAAGAATACTTTCATTGAATGAGCACTACATTAAACATATGGATGAGAAAGAGTTATTTAGATTTTTAAAAGCTTATTCTCAAAAATTTAAAAAAAAGATTGAAACAGCAAAAGAAAACTCTCTTATAAAATCTATGAATTTTTTAAAAAATAAAGCAAAAACACTTGAGGATATTTATCAAAACTCCCAATACATTCTTAAAGATAATATCGAAATATCTCCTGATGATTCTAAGCTTTTAGATAATTCTTCTAAAAATATTATAAAAGATTTTCTTGTTGAGTTTGAAAAAATGTCAAAAATAAATAAAGAAAATCTTGAAAGAACTGTTAATGAATTAATTAATAAACATAAAACAAATTTTAAAGGTGTAGGCCAACCCTTAAGAATTGTATTAACAGGATCTAGGTTTGGCCCCGGTATTTACAATATAATTCTTTCACTTGATAAAGACGTGGTCATTAAAAGATTAAAAAATTAAAAATAATTTTTTATAACTGAGGTCGCTATATCTGAAGATTTCTCAGTTTTAAAATTTCTAATTATTTCTTGAGATTTAAATACTTGTTTTTCTAATTCCTTTTCATCACTTAAAAGTTTATCAACAGTATTATAAATATTTGTTGGGTTACAGTTAGATTGTAGTAACTCTGGTATAATTTCTTCGTTAGCAGCAATATTAATAATATTAGCAAATCTAACTTTAACTAACATTTTAATAATAAAGAAATTTATCATTCCCATTTTATAAATAATTATTGATGGTATTTTAGCATTACAAATTTCTAAAGAAATTGTTCCAGATTTAGCTACGGCGAACATAGATGATTTAAGTATGTGATTTTTAATTTTTTCATCTCCTATGGCTCCACAATTCTTAAAACCTTCTTTAAGTAAAAGATTTTGTATTAACTGAACATATTCAGAGGTGGAGTGAAAAACAAAAAATAAATCTTTATATTTTTCATTCATCATTTTAATAAACTTAAATAAAATAGGAGTTAAAACGTTAATCTCAGACAATCTGCTACCTGGGAATATAGAAAAAATCTTTTTATTATCTTTAATGATTTGACTTATATCTACTTTACTTCTCTCAGAATCCTCTAGCAAAGGATGACCTATAAAAGTTGATTTGATTCCTGCTTTGTCAAAGTATTTTTTTTCGAAAGGAAATAATAATAAGATATGATCTAAAAAATGTCTGAGTTTCTTAGCCCTTTGTTCCCTCCAAACCCATACTTGAGGAGCTACAAAATGAATAGTTTTTATTCTTGGATCTTTTTTTTTAACCTCTTTAACTACACGTAAAGTAAAATCAGGGCTATCTACTGAAAACAAAATATCAGGTTTAAATTTAATAATTTCTTTTGCTGTATCGTTTATTTTTTTCTTTATTTTAAAAATATTTAGTAAGACTCTTGTAAAACCAAGATAAGTAACTTCATTTAAATTATAAAGAGATCTAATTCCTAGTGCTTTTAAATATTCCCCTCCTACAGATAAATATTCAATATCAGATTTAGAACTTTTAAGCCTAGCAATTACTTTTGAAGCTAATTTATCTCCAGAAGGTTCTCCTGTTAATATAAATATTTTTTTCATTTATACATTCTCCAAAGTTCACCTTTGTCAGATAGCATATAAAGTTGTCCTGTTTCTCTATGTATTTTTATATCTCTAATTCTTCCGATTTTTCCTTTAAAAATAATTTCTTCATTTATAAATTTATCATCCTTAAATTTAATCTTTCTTAAAGATTTATCTTTTAAAGAAGCGATTAAAGCATCACCATTCCATTCTTTAAATTCTTCACCTTTATAAATTGTTATTGCGCTGGTAGCTATCGAAGGTACCCAATATTTAATTGCTTTAGTAAAACCCGGTTTCCATTTAGGCCCAATTTTTGTACCTGAATAATTCTTTCCACCCCATCCTAAAATTTTCCATCCATAATTTTCACCATAATTAGCCGTTCCAAACCAATCGCCGCCTTTGGCACCATGATTACTTAAATAAATTTTGTTATCAAAAGGTGATAGAGATATTCCTTGTGGATTTCTTACACCTATTTGAAAAATTTCAGGTAACCAGTCTTTTTGATTTTTAAATTTAGGATTATCTTTTGGAATAGAACCATCAAGATTTATTCTTATTATGCTGCCGGGATGTTTTGTTGGATCCTGAGCAATCATACCTTTACCTCTTTCGCCTGTAGTTATAAAAAGGTACTTATCTTTAATTACCAACCTTGAACCAAAATGATACATAGATTCTATTGGAGGTTCAGATCTAAATATGTTTTTAAATTTGATAATATTTTGATTAAATGTGCCTTTTGCAACTGAGGTACTAGAAGACCAATTACCTCTGTTTTCTGAATAAGAAATATAGATATCTTTATCTTCATATAAAACATCAAGCAGTCCTCCTTGACCATGTTCTAATACATTAAGATTATGCTCTATTTCAGAAATTTTTTTATTTTTTAAATTAAGAATATATAATTTTCCTGCTTTTTCTGTAAATATAATTTTTTCTTCATTAATAAAAGATAAGCTCCATGGTTCATTTAGTCCATCAGTTATTTTTTCAAATTTGATGTCTGAGGCATATAAATCTATAAAAATAAAATAAAACAATAAAAAAATAAATATTTTTTTCATTTTACTGTGATAAACATTTTATTTTTATTAGCAAAACTTATGCATTTTTTTTTTTCTAAAAAAACGTTTTTTTTACTTTTTAATACAATACCTTTAAGCCCCGCTGATTTACACTGTATTAAAGTTTTAAAACCTACAGTGGGTAAATCAATTCTTAAATCTTGTTTTTTCTTAGGAAACTTAATTAACACTCCTTTGTTCTTTAATTTTTTACTTTTACATATTTCAAGCATTTTTTGAGTTCCTCCCCTACCCTCTATAGCAATCACTTTTTTATTCCTTACTACCGCACCTTGACTAAAGTTATATTTGTTTAATTTATTTAATGTTTGGGTAGCAAGTTCAATATCAATTTTGTCTTCCATGTTTGGTTTGATTTTAGAGTAATTTCCTTTTTTTAATGTTAGTTCAGGGTTAAAAATCAATTGACTTAAAGTAGTAATTTTTTCTTGTTTAAATATTTTTATAATCTCCTTTAATATAGCAGCATCCCCAATCTTGGAACTTCTTATAATTCTTGGCATATAGTAAAGACCTTTAAGATCAAGTTTAATTTTAGATAATTTTGGTTTTTTCACATTTCCCGCAAATAAAACTTTTTTGCATCTGTTATCCTTTAAAATTTTTATAATTTTACCAAATTGCCCCAAGGAAACATTGTAAGATTTTTTATTTTTTTTAAAAATTCTTTTTCTAGTCAAATCTATTATTAAATACTTTAAACGCTTCTTCTTTACTTTTTTTAAAATTAGATTTGGAAAATTTCTTTCCCCAAGTATTAAACCAATCATTATTCTGATAAAGGTGTGCAAATAGGTCTCTTTTTATCTTTTGAAATAAAATTGATGACCTCAGCAACTAAATCGTTTCCTTTGTATTCTCCGTTAATTTTGCTTAGATTTTCATGAAGATTTTTTGAAGAAAATATTTTTTTAAATGCTGTACCAAGTTCCATTATTTTTTTGCTATCGTATTTTTTTCTCTTTAACCCTATAAGATTAATACCACGTAAATAATTTCTATTTCCAAATGATAGTCCAAATGGTATCACATCCTTTAAAACTCCTGTCATTCCTCCAATCATTGCAAGCCTTCCAATCCTTGTAAATTGCTGTACAGCAGAATTACCTCCGATTATTACAGAATCTTCTATGGTAACATGTCCTCCTAGTGGGACATTGTTTGCTATGACCACATCGTTTCCAACATTACAGTCATGAGCTATATGTGAAGATATCATTAGTAAACAATTATCACCTACAATCGTTTTTTCGCCTCCACCCTTCGTACCTGGATTAATAGTTACATATTCCCTAATTGTATTATTCTCACCAATTTCAAGTATGCTTGATTCACCTTTATATTTTAAATCTTGCGGTATAGTTCCGATGCTTGCAAAAGGAAAAATTTTTGTTTTTTTTCCAATCTTTGTATTGCCTTCGATGTGCACATTGGAAATTAATTCAACTTCATCTGAAATTTGAACTTCGGGTCCTACATAACAAAATGGGCCTATCTTTACATTTTTTCCTATTTTTGCTTTTTTGTCTATAACACTCGAATTATGAATCATGTTTTTCTGTCTACTATAGTAGCTGACCATTCAGCATCAGCCATTTTTTTATCACCTACTCTAGCTATTCCTTTATATTTCCATACTTTTCCGTGAGATCTTATAGCTTCAATATCTAAATGAAGCTCACATTCAGGCATAACTGGATTTCTAAAACGTGCTTTTTCAACACTCATTAAATATACAAGTTTGTTGTCATATTCCTTAGGATCTATTCCATATGCTGTTAAAGCAGCAGCAGCTTGACCAAAAGCTTCTACGATGAGCACGCCTGGCATAACGGGTTGGCCAGGAAAATGACCTTGAAAAAAGAATGAATTTTTTTTTACATTAACGATAGCTGTAGCTGATTTTAAATGTACTATATTTATCAATTTTTCTATTAACAGCATCGGCTCTCTATGAGGCAATAAACTTTCAATTTTTTTTCTATCTATTGAATTACTTTTCATTTATTTCTTTCTTTGTTTAACAAAATCTTTTAAGGGTACAGCTGGATATCCCATCACTTGTTGGTTATCAGAAATATTAGTTATCACACCACTACCTCCTCCTATTTTAACATTGTTTCCAATCTTAAGATGACCAGAAACTCCTGCTTGTCCACCTATTACCACATTATCTCCAATTATAGAACTTCCTGCGAAACCAACTTGGCCAGCTATCATGCAATTCTTGCCTATTTTCACATTATGAGCTACATGAACTTGATTATCTAAAAAAGTATTTTTACCTATAATAGTATCTGCATAGGAACCTCTATCAATTGTACTATTAGAACCTATTTCAACTGAATCCTCTAAAATAACTCTACCAACATGAGGTGTTCGAATATTTTTATCTTTAATTGGAATAAAACCAAAACCTTTTATACCAATTTTCACACCATCTTGAATGCATACATTATCAGAAATTAATGAATTTTTAATTACAACAAATGATCCTATCAAACAGTTTTCACCAATTTTTACGTTACTTTCTATAATGGTGTTGCTACCGATATTTGTATTTTTTCCAATTAAGACATTTTTTCCAATTAAGACATGATTTCCAAATTTTACTTCGGGAAATAATTTTTTTAATATTGTAGAATCGGCAAGATTTTCGTCAGGAAAATCATTATCAGCTTTTGGATAAAACATTTTTGATATTTTTGTCACAGCAAACAGAACATTCTTTACATCTAATTTAATACATTTTTCTGGAAGAAACTTTGCTAGATTAGAAGTCGTTATACATGCAACAGCTTTTGTATTTTTAGATATTTCTTTATATTTTCCTGAATGTAAAAAAGTTATATCTTTATCACTGGCTTTATCTAAAGTTTCAATACCATATATTTTTAAATCATGTTTTAATGAAATATTATCTTTAACAATTATTGAATTAATTATTTCTTTCAAAGGGAAAGGTCCCTTTTTATCAAAAAAGTGATTTTTCGACATTTACTTTAAATTTAATGAAGGAAGTTCTTTATTTAATTTCTCAACAATAACTTTAGTAATATCATATTCATTTAAACCGCCAATCATATTTTTTTTATCTATCACTATAGAAATATTATTTTCCTTTATATAGGAATCAACAATTGGTGATATTTTTTGTAAAAGAATTTTTTTCGATTCGGCTCTTTGAGTAGCTATCTTATCAAGCGAAGCTCTTCTTTGAGACTGATAGTCGATGACTTTTTTTCTTAAAGTATCGCTCTTTTTTGTATAGTCTTCTTTACTTAAAATATTTTTTTTACTTAATAGATCGCTTTCTTCTTTTTTCAGAGCTTTTTCTAAATCTGAAAATTTCTTTGCATTATTGTTAAACGTTTCTTTCAAAAAATCCTGTGCGCCCTTTCCAGCTTTGCTTTGATTTAATACGAAGTTCATATCTAAAACTACGATTTTTTGCTCAGCCATGGCTGGTATACTAACTATTAAAAAAAATGTAATTACAAAAAGTTTTACAAAATATTTCATTAAAAAGATGTTCCAAGTCTAAAATTAAAAGTTTCTGTTGAATCAGTAGAAGCTTTAGACAAACTTTGTGCAAATGTCCAACTTAAAGGGCCAACGGGTGTATAAACGCTCGCACCTAACCCGAATGAAGTTCTTATTTTATTTGTTTCGTTTATTGAATTACTGTAGTCAACTCCCCAAACATTTCCGGCATCAAAAAATGCTACAAAATCAGTTTTGTATTGTTCAGGTAAAAGATTTGGTAATTGTGCTTCGGCGCTTGCTGATGATATATAATTACCTCCAACCCAGTCAGCTCCATCTTTTGGACCCACTTTACCCCTTACAAATCCTCGAAGTCTTTTTGTTGGCATAAATAATCTATTTGTTAATCTAACATCATCATCTAGACCATGTATTGATCTTCCATAAAATTTTAAAGATCCTATAACATCTTCAGAAAAATCATGATAACTGCTAAAATTTAACCCATTCATAATTGATGATGAATCTTGAATTATTGGAAGAGTCTGAATAAAACTTGTTCTGTAACCTTCTGTAGGTTTAAAAGAACGATCTCTTTTATCTAAAGTAAGGGCATACTCAAAATCAGAATTGAAATAAGTTCCGTCCATCTTTTTAATGTTTGCCGAAGCTGAAGACTCAGCTTCGATTTCTTCACGTTGAATTCTTATTTTAGGAGAAAACCATAAATTTTCATATTGCTCAAAACTTGTTCCCAGGTTTATGCCTGTTCTATCACTCTTATAACCAGTAGTTTCGGTTTGATCAGTAGATGAAATGGATAAACCTGCATTGACTGCATTTCCAGTGAAATTATAATTTGGATTCTCAACTTGTATTAAACCACTTATTTTTTCCTCTGATAAAGCAAGATTACTTTCAAGACTTATTCCTCTACCTAACCAATTGTTCTCAGTTACTGAAAATGAAAATGTCGTTCCATCAGTACCAACACCAGCACCAGCCATAACTTCACCTGTGGCCTTTTCTTCTACGCTGATTTCTAAAACTTTAAGCCCATCATTAGTCCCAGGAAAAGTCTTGTATTCAACTTTACCGAAAATATTTCTTCCTTTAATTTTATTAATTGAATTATTGACAAGTAGCTCACTATATGGATCACCTTCGTCAACAAGAAGTTCTCCTCTAATAACTGAATCATTAGTAACTGTGTTACCTGCTATATTTATTTTTTCTATTATAAATTTTTCTCCTTCAAAAATATCAATTTTTACTTCAACCATATCACCGTCTAATGTTTCTAAAACACTATGATTAATAAATTGCAATTCTTTTTGTTCACTTAGTTTATCAATTATTTCTAGCACGTTGTTTAATTTTCTTTGGGAATAATATTTTCCAACCAATTTGCTAAATTCTGGTTCTAAAGAATGAAATGCACTCTTATCAAGAGATTCTGAAACGTTTGCATAAATTTTCTTAAATTTATATCTTTTTCCAGCATTTATACTATAAGTTAAAACAAAACCTTCTCCTTCTGAATACTCCACACTACTAGATGCTAGATCAACTTCGTAATATCCTTTATTTCTATAATAATTTTTTAATAATCTTTTATCTAATTTTATTAGTTCTTCATTTAAATAGACATCACGTGAAATAAATTTCCAAAATCTATCTTCTTGTGAAACAATAATATCTCTTAATCTTTTATCTCTAATTTTCTTATCACCTAAAAAATATATTTTTGCAATTTTTGCTTTTTCACCTTTATCAATAGAATAAATTATATTAACTCTATTTTTTTCAAGTTCTTGGACATCGGCATCGATTTTAACAAAATAGTAACCTAGCATTCTATAAAATGATTTTATGTGATTTACATCTTTTTTTATATTAGAACTGACGAAAGAACCTTTTTCTCTCACAGAAAGTATTTCTCTAATTCTTTCAGTATATTTTTCAGCTTTTTCTCCCTTAAAAACAATTGTATTAACAATTGGATTTTCAGACACAGTTATGGTCAATTTATTATTTTCTAACTCAGCAGATATGTTTGAAAAAAAAGTGGTTTGGTAGAGTTTTTTAATAATTAAGCTAATATCAGACTTTTCGTAATTTTTACCTATGGAAATGTCACCAAAAATAATTATCGTTTCAGAAGAAATTCTTTCATTTCCTTTAATTTCAACTTTATTTACTTCCTCGGCATATGCACTAAAACAATGAAAGGTAAAAAATAGAGTAATAAAAAAGATTATTTTTTTAAATTTCTTCATAAATATCATTTTACACACATGCTGATTGTTTTCAATCTAGCCCAATTATCAGCCATTTTTATAACTTTTATTGAGCTTGGTTTTCTTTTAGCATATTTTTTAAAATCTTGATCCTTTAAAATTCTATTAATCGTTTTCACTATATCCAAAAAACCAATTTTTCCCTTTAAAAATAGGTTTACTAGTACTTCGTTAGCTGAGTTTATTATTATTGGTGTAGATGGTCCTGACGTAAAGCATCTTTTCAGCAATCTTATGGAAGGAAATTTTTCAGGATTAATTTTTTGAAAATTTAGATTATTGAGTTTTTTAATTTTAAGTTGAGATTTATTTAAAAAAAATTCTTTGTCATCGTAAAGGGTATTAAAAATTGGTATTTTCATATCCGAATTATATAAAATCATTTTTATTAAACCATTTTTGAATCTAATTACTGAATGAACATAAGATTGTGGATGTATAAGTATTCTATATTTTGATTTATCAAATTTAAAAAGTCTATAAGCCTCAATTACCTCAAAGATCTTATTCATCATATTAGCTGAATCTACAGAAATTTTTTTTCCCATTTTCCAATTTGGATGTCTTATGGCTTGTTTTGCTTTCATATTTTTAATTTTACTTAGAGATTTATTTAGGAAAGGACCTCCCGATGCGGTTATTATAATTTCCTCAACATCATCATTGTTCATTCCTTTTGTAAGTTCCATTATCGAAAAATGCTCTGAGTCTACTGGTACTATTTTGGTTTTGTATTTTTTTATAATTTTAGATAAAATTTCCCATCCACAAATAATTGTTTCTTTGTTTGCTAAAGCTACAGTCTTACTAATTTTTATAGCATCAATTGTGGGTTGTAATCCCGCCAAACCAA
>CACLHE010000022.1 GCA_902606665.1 uncultured Pelagibacteraceae bacterium | reverse complement strand
TGGAGCAATTCTAGCACCTGTTTTTGGAATAATGATTTGCGATTACTATTTAATTAAAAAAGAAAAATTAAATGTAAACGACTTATTTAATGCTAAAGGTGGAAAATACTATTACAACGGCGGATTTAATTCTAAGGCAATGTATGCTTGGATTATTTCTGGTTATGTTGCTATGGGAACAGTATGGCCAAACTTACTAATATTTGATGCATTAAAAGATTTCTTTGCTAATGCTGGCGGAGGATTTGCATGGATAATTGGTGCGGCTTTAGGTGCTGTTATACATTTAGCTATTTCACAAAAAAGATAAAAAGTAAATTTTAACTTTGAAAAAACCCGCTGCAGAAATACAGCGGGTTTTTTTTGTTTTTTAGTAATTAAGGATAATCTTTTCTTTTTCAAATTTATGAATAATTAAGTTTTCACCTTTGCCTTTTCTATCTATAACTAAAAAGTTTAAATCTTCTGTTGAGATTAAAGGAAAATGCCATGTCCCTGGTTTATAATTTATTCCAGTTTTAGGAGGGATAATAAAGGATTGAATTTTATCTATCTCAGGAGTTTCTCCTTGAGGGGCAACAAAGGCTAGAAAGGTAGTTTCTTTCATAGGTATAAATGCCTGACTGCTTAATGGGTGCTTCTCCATCATATCAATTTTCATTGGAAATTTTCGTTTTAATGCAGAAAAAATACTTACTATAGTTTTTCCTCCATCTTTAGAAGTATTAAGATCTGCTAGATTATCAAATCTTTTTGCGTATCCTGCATTTATATTTATGGGATCAATTTCATAAGATGAGATTAAATCTCCATACTGCGCAAAGTTTGCTCTATTTATCTTAATTGGTTTAATGATTTTTTCCATTATTCGACTTTCCCAAAAGTTCTAATTCTTGAGATCCCTCCATCAGGGTATATGTTAATTTTTATATAATTTATCTTTTTATTTTTCATTAGTTTATTTGTAAAATTATGTTTTTTATGTGCTTTTAACTTTACTTTATTTAGTAATGGTCTCCAATTTTTTGATTTATGTATAAGACTCTTAGAAGAAATTTTACCATTTAAGTATGCAGCTTGAAGTGAGCATTTATCTGGATAATTACCTTTAAAATGGTGTGTATCAATTTGAATTTTCTTTATTTTACCCGCGGTTGCACATTTTAAAATTAGCCAATCAAAATTTTTTCCTCTACTTCTTCTTGTTTCCCATCCATCTCCCATATTTTTTCCTTTCCCAGGAGCTAAAATATTTTCTGCTCTTCCAAAGTGTTCATTATTACAAACTATTGGTGTAGCACCATTTAGTACTGATGTGAGATTTATCATTTTACCACTAAAATTTTTATTGAGTTCCATGTTTCCATAAACTCTAATTCTAGCAACACCACCATCAGGATAAATATTTAATTTTATATGAGTAAAGATTGATCTATTTTTTATATTGAAAAAATGGTGACTATTAGGTTTAGTAGATTTTTTTTTTATTATTTTTATCCATTTTGTATTTTTTCCAGGTAATGCATGTTTATTAAAGCAAGCATCCAGAGAAACTTTGCTAGGTTGGTTTCCATTAAAATAAGATGTATCAATATCGACTTTATGTATCCTTCCCGGCTTACCTAGTTTCAAAATTAAATAATCGTGCCCTTTATTTCTTTTTCTTCTTGTTTCCCATCCATCCATCCATTTTCCATGTTTATCAAAAACTCCCTCTTTGAATACTGGTGGCCAAGGATTGATGATTCTTTTTGCTGGAGCAAAAAATTCGTCTGTCTTGTATACTATTTTTGATCCTAATCGAGATTGGGCTAAGTCAATTAATCCATTTAAAAAAATATTTTTATTCATAATTAAAATTAAATGTTTTGGTAATTTTTAATCCAATGTTTAGCAATATCTATTCTTTTACAAATCCAAACGTCATCATGTTTTAAAACATAATCTAAAAATTTTTTTAAAGACTGTATTCTTCCAGGTCTTCCTATTAGTCTGCAGTGTAATCCTACCGACATCATTTTAGGACTCTTATTTCCCTCTTCATACAAAGCATCAAAACTATCTTTGAGATAAGAAAAAAATTGGTCACCACTATTAAAACCCTGGTTAGTTGCAAATCTCATATCATTATTATCAAGAGTGTAAGGAATTATTAATTGTTTTTTTTTATTTCTTATTTCCCAATAAGGTAGATCGTCACTATATGAATCACTGTCATAAAGGAAACCTCCTTCTTCTATAACCAAATCTCTTGTATTTGGACTACAGCGACCCGTGTACCATCCCAAAGGTCTTTGACCAAAAATTTTTTTAATAGAATTTATAGCAAGCTGCATATGTTTTTTTTCTGTAGTTTTTGGTATATTTTGATAGTCAATCCATCTCCAGCCATGCGAAGCAATTTCATAGCCAGATTCTTTCATTGCGTTACATATATCTTTATTTCTTTCTAAGGCCATTCCTACTCCAAAAATTGTTATAGGAATTTTTTTTTCCTGAAAAAGCTCATGAAGCCTCCAAAAACCTCTTCTTGAACCAAACTCATAAAAGGATTCCATGTTTATATGCCTGCCTTTTACGGGCTGCGCACCAATTATCTCTGATAAAAATGTTTCTGAACTTTTATCTCCATGCAAAACACAGTTTTCAGATCCTTCCTCATAATTTAAAACTATTTGAAGAGCTAATTTTGCGCCATTTGGCCATTTTATGATAGGTGTTTTTGATCCGTAGCCTATCATATTTCTTGGATAATTCTTTTTCATAGATTAAACTATTTATATACTAAATTAAAAATACATTCATAACAATTCAAACTTGTAAGTAATTTATGGCTATTAAATATTTAAAAAAGGCAATTAAAACTCCATCAACTGATGATTCCAAAACAAGAACTGTCGTTCAAAACATTTTGAGTGATATAGAAAAAAGAAGAGAAGAAGGAATAAAGGAAATAACAAAAAAATTCGATAATTATGATGGTGAAATTATTATATCAAAAGAAAAGATTGAAGAAGCAATAAAAAAGGTTGATCAAAAAACCAAGGATGACGTTAAGTTTGCTCACGAAAGAATTATGAAGTTTGCAGAACATCAACTAAAAAGTATGAACAACGAATTTGAGGTAGAACTCTCAAAAGGATTATTTGCAGGTCAAAGACTTATTCCGGTCAATACAGCAGGCTGTTATATACCTGGAGGTCGTTATGCCCATATTTCATCAGCAACAATGGCAATAACTCCAGCTAAAGTTGCTGGTGTTAAGACTATAATTTGTGCAAGCCCACCTAAAGATAAAAATGGAGCACATCCTGGAATTATTTATGCAGCTAATCTTTGTGGAGCTGATGTAATTTTAAATTTAGGAGGAATTGCTGCAATTGCATCTATGGCATATGGATGTTTTAATAATCCTGAAGTTGATTTTTTAGTTGGAGCAGGAAATCAATATGTGGCTGAAGCAAAACGTATTTTGTTTGGTAAAGTAGGCATCGATCTTTTTGCAGGTCCAACCGAAATAGCTATAATAGCTGACAAATCTGCTGATAAGGAAATTGTTGCAGCTGATATAGTTGGTCAAGCAGAACACGGGTATAATTCACCAGGGTGGGTTTTTACGACAGATAAATCTTTAGCAGATTATATAATGAAAAGGATACCTGAGTTAATTGACGAACTACCAGAAGGACCTCGATCAAGCGCTGAACCTGCTTGGAGAGATTATGGAGAGGTAATACTTTGCGATAACAATGAGGAAATGGCAGTCATAAGCGATAAGTATGCAGCTGAACATTTAGAAGTACATGCAGCAGAGTTAGATTGGTGGCTAAAAAGACTCAAAAATTATGGATCTTTATTTTTAGGAGAAGAAACAACCGTAGCTTATGGTGATAAATGCTCTGGACCCAATCACATTCTGCCTACAAAAGGAGCAGGAAAATATACTGGCGGCCTATATGTTGGAAAATTTATAAAATGTTTAACTTTTCAAAGAATGACCAAAGAAGCTAACAAAATTGTTGGAGCAACAGCTGCGCGACTAGGCAGAGCCGAGGGAATGGAAGCTCATGCAAGAACTGGAGATATAAGATTAAAAAAATATGGTCACTCAAATAAATAATGTAAGCGCTTGTTTATACTGGTATAGAAGCATTAATTTATAGAGAAGAAAAAAATCTAAAACTAATAAATGGAGAAAGTATAATTAAAGCGGCAGACTCAGGTATTTGTACACTACCTAAAATAATTTTATTAATATAATTATTATTTTAATATATTTAAAAAAGTTTGTTTAACAGGTTTTACAGTATTAACAAATCTTAATATAAATTGTCTGGTAAGCTTAGCTGGTAAAATATTTGATGTATACAAATTTACTATGCTATTTGTAGCCAAGTATATTGGAGCAGCAGCTTTATGCAGTTTATTCTGGTAATTTTTAAGAATAGATTCTAAACCAATGTCAGTTTTATTATTTATAGCTTTTTTTATCTCGTTAATTAATATTTCTAATCCTTTTAAATTTAAATTGAATCCATGAGCAGTAACCGGATGCATACCAACCGCTGCATCACCAATTAAAGCAAATCTGTGAGATACAAATTTTTTTGTGTATGTTGTAATCATTGGATAAGAGTATCTTTTACCTAATAGTTTCATTTTACCAAAAAAATTACCAAAGCTATTTTGAATTTCTTTGTTAAAATTTTTATTATCCATTTCCATTAATTCAGCAGTTAGATCATTATTTGCTGTAGTGACGATACCAGACTGATTTTTGATATAAGGTAATGTAGCTTGTGTTTGTTTATAACGGAAGAATTCATAAGCAATATTTTTGTGAGGTTTTTCGTGTTTCATTCTGCAAACAATCATACTTTTATTAAAATCACTTGTATAAGCAGAAATTCCCATCTTAGAACGTATTTTCGAGAAACGACTATCAGCAGCAACAACCAAAGAAGCTTTTATTTTTTTTCCATTTGATAATTTTAAAGAGGCATATTTATCATTTACATCTATAGATAAACATTCAACTTTATTTATAATAGATATATTTGGTAGATTTTTTAGTCTTTTGTAAAGATTTTTTCTTATAATAAAATTTGGAATTAAAAACCCCAAACAATCTTTTCTAATTTCTTGATGCGCAAAATTTAAAAAATATTTAGAATTCCCGTCTAAAACTCTAGCTTCTTTGATTTCAGATATTGTTTTGTTGGGTATATAATCCCACACGCTTAGTTTTTTTAAAATTTTAACAGAATGATGTGTTAGAGCAATCTCTCTTCCATCTATAATTGGATTTGAAATACTTTCTCTTGGTTGTTTATCAATAATTGCTACTTTAAGGTTAGTGTTTGAAAGACCACACGCAAAAGCAATTCCAGTAGGACCCGCACCAATTATGGCTATATCAAATTTGGTATCTTTTTTTTTTGTATTTGTTCGAGTCATATTTGAAAGTATAGTTAATTTATATTTTATACATATTTGTATTTTAATCTATTAGGTTTATGCACTATTGTTGAGACATTTTAACTCTTGTATTCTTCAATAATCTTTAGGATAGTCATAAGGCATGAATTTAGAGTTTTTTATTTTAGGCGGTTACGGTCAATTTGTATGGCCTGCATTCGTCTTTTCTTTTGTAAGTTGTACTGTTCTTTTTATTAAAGCTAAAAAGGAATTAAAAATACAAGAGAAGGTGTATTTAACTGAATATGCTGAACCATTAACAATAAAAATTGAAACAGCCGGAGAAAAAAAGATTATAAAAAAAGTTTTATCCGGAAACACAATCTAAACTTTTCAAATTACAAGAAAAAAAAATCAAATGTTTAGTAAAAAAGTTAGATCAAGAATTTTTTTCTTGGTTACCCTTTTTGTTATTTCCATAGCAATCATATTTGTTATATTTAGATCTTTAGAAGAAAATGTTGTCTACTTTTTCTCACCAACTGAAATTTATAATAAGACAGATGTTTCATATGATCAAAAAATTAGAATAGGAGGGCTGGTAAAAGAAAATTCTGTTATTAAAGAAAGTTCTTCTATAAATTTTATTATTACTGATCTTAAAAAAGAAATTATTGTTTCATACAAAGGTTTAGTTCCCAATCTATTTTCTGAAGGAAAAGGGGTAGTTGCTGAGGGCAAACTGAGAGATAAAAAATACTTTGTTGCAGACAAAATTTTGGCTAAACATGATGAGAATTATATGCCACCTGAAGTAAGCAAGGCTTTAGAGAATTCTAA
The DNA here is from genome assembly GCA_902606665.1 of uncultured Pelagibacteraceae bacterium. Taxonomy (GTDB): domain Bacteria; phylum Pseudomonadota; class Alphaproteobacteria; order Pelagibacterales; family Pelagibacteraceae; genus AG-414-E02. The sequence goes on along the minus strand of CACLHE010000022.1, from coordinate 5,400 downwards.
TAATTAGGTAATATAAATACAATGTTAAAAAGTCTTTTTCCAAATAAAATTCTTTCCCTAACTAATGCAAAAATAAATGTTTTAGTAGCTTTTCTCATAGCAGTTTTAATTATTGGTCTTTTATATTCTTTAATAATATCACCGGCGGATTATATACAGGGAGATTCAGTTAGGATTATGTATGTTCATGTACCAGCGTCTTTTATCGCGCTCGTTTGTTTTGGACTAATAGGAGTAGCTTCAATATGTAATTTAGTTTTTAAAATTAAGTTTATGCCATTGTTGGCAAAAAGCTTAGCTCCTATTGGATGCACTTTTACTTTAATCTCAATAGTCACTGGTTCTTTGTGGGGAAAACCTACGTGGGGAACCTGGTGGGTTTGGGATGCAAGACTAACTTCAATGTTAGTTTTACTAATTTTTTATATTACATATATTTTAACTTGGAAAGTTATAGACAATTTTGAAAAAGCAAACAAAATATCATCTATAATCGGAATTCTTGGCTCGTTTAATTTACCTGTAATAAAATATTCTGTAGATTGGTGGAACACTCTTCATCAGCCATCAAGTATAACTTTAACTTCTATGCCCACAATTCATCATACTATGCTAATCCCCTTAGTTATAATGTTTTTGGGAATGATAATGTATTCAGTAATTATTTTTTTAATTAGATATAAAACTGAAGTAATTAAATTAAAAATTAACAAAAAAAAGAATTTTAAATAACAAATCTTATATTTTCCTAGATTTTTTATTATGAAAAAAAATCAGAAATATTCCTATTGTAAAGAAAACAAAAGGTAAGATCCAAAGTAATAACGTGTTTAATTTAAGAGGAGGTTTAAGCAAAATAAAATCACTATATCTTTCAGTTAAAAATTTATAAATCTCATCATCATTGTACCCATCTTTTATTTTTTCTCTGATCAGAATGCGTAAATCTTTAGCAAGTGTAGCATCCGACTCATCTATGGATTGATTTTGGCAAATCATACATCTAATATTTTTAGAAATTTTTCTTGCTCTTTGTTCTTGCTCTTGATTTTTAAGTATTTCATCAGGCTCAACAGTATATATATTATTTAAAAAAAATTGAGATAGGAATACGAATATAATTAGTATAAATATTTTTTTAATCATTGTTTAATTTTTTCAATTAATGAATTTAATTTTTTAAAATTTTTTTTATTCACCGGACCCACGTGTCGATATTTAATAATACCCTTTTTATTAACTACAAATGTTTCGGGAATTCCATAAACACCCCAATCTATAGCTATTCTTCCATTTTTATCTATAGGTACATCTGAGTATGGGTCTCCCAAATTTTTTAGCCATTGAATAGTTTTTTTATTATTATCCTTATAATTTATTCCGATTACTCTTATTTTTTTTTCATCAGAAAAACGTTTAATGTAAACATGTTCGTCACGACATGGCTTACACCAAGTAGCAAAGAAATTTACTAGTATAATCTCTTCCCCAAATTCCTCAGATGAGATAAATTTCTCTTTTTTAAATAAAGATTCTGTTTCAAATTCTGGAACATTTTTATTTAATAAGTTTGATGGAATATCAGTTGGATTTCTATCAATTAATAACAGATAAAAAAAAGTTATAAAAATGAATAGAAATATTAATGTCGGAATTATTAATAGTTGTTTTTTCATTGTGGGAAAACTTTTATTTTTCTTAGATTGATATTCATCGAAGCGATTCCACCTATAAATATTATTATCGCTCCAATCCAAATCCAAATTACTAAAGGATTATAATACATTTTTATAATCCAGCCATCATTAGAATTTCCACTTCCGAGAACGATATATAAATCTCTAAATAAATTTGAGTGTATTGAAGCCTCGGTAGTAAAATTATTTTCGATAGGGTAAAATCTATTTTCAGGTTTTAATCTTGTGATAATATCTTTATTTGCATCTTGAACTATAAAATTTGCTCTTAAGGCTACATAATTAGGTCCCTTAATTTCTTCTATATTATCGAAAATAACACTATATTTTTCAATTTTCGTTTTTTCATTAATTTTCATCCTAATAATTTTTTCTTCTTGCCATACACTTGAAGCTGTAATTCCTAAAATTAATAAACCGACTCCAAAGTGAGCGATAATCATACCAATATGATATTTTTGATTTTTTTTAATTAGCATAATTAAATTATTAGAAATTATCCAGAACGATAGTATTATTCCGGCAATTCCAATGAGGCTAAATGACTGATATATAAAAAAAATAAAAATAGTCATTATGAGAGTTAGACAAATACTGGGAAATATTTTTTCAAAAATTTTGATTTTATTTTCATGTTTCCAACTTAACATTGGTCCTATACCCATAACTAAAATAGCTGGTATCATTATAGGAATTACAGTCGAATTATAATAAGGTTCTCCAACTGATATTTTGTCATTGGTAAAGGCTTCCACTATCAAGGGATATATAGTACCCAAAAAAACAGTAGCACAAACCACTATCATTAATATGTTATTAACAAGTATTGATCCTTCTCTGCTGAAAAAAGAAAAATAATTATTATTAAAGTATCTTTTGGCGTTTGATCCAAACAAAGTTAGTGAATAAACCCCAATTAAAAAAATAAATAAAAGAATGTATAATCCTCTTGAAGGATCCAAAGCAAAAGTATGAACACTAGTTAATATTCCAGATCTTACAAGGAAAGTTCCCATTACACTTAAGAGAAAAGTTAATATAGCAAGTAGCAGTACCCAGGTTTGTAGAGATTTTCTTTTCTCTACTATAATAAGTGAATGTAACAAAGCAGTACCAAGTAACCATGGCATAAAAGATGCATTCTCGACTGGATCCCAAAACCACCAACCTCCCCATCCTAGTTCATAATAAGCCCACACAGAACCAAGAGCTATTCCCGCAGTTAGAAAGGTCCACGCAGCTACTACAAATGGTTTCATATAAATATACCATGAAATTTTTTCATTATTATCGATAGATAAAGTTGCTACGCTCATAGAAAAAGCAGCAGAAAAACCTACGTATCCGATGTACAGCAATGGTGGGTGGATAGCTAAAGCAGGATCCTGCAAAATAGGATTAAAACCTAAACCTTCTGTTTGTAAATGAGAGGTTGTTCTAAAGGGGTTTGAAGTAAGTATAGTGAACAGCACAAAACCAATAGTTATAAATGCCTGAGTTTCCAAAGTTTTTAAAATAAAAATAGAATTTTTTTTATTATACAATTTAATTATAAAATAATTAAATAAAGTTAATACAAGTATCCATAGTAACATAGAACCCTCATGATTTCCCCAAACGCCAGAAATTTTATAAAGCAAAGGTTTTGTTGAATGTGAATTTTGAAAAACATTTAATACATTAAAATCTGAGACTATATGAGAATACATTAATAAAAAAAAAGAGAGTAACGAAGAAACTAACAACCCTAGAACACTTATATTTATAATTTTTGATTTTTGATATCTTCTTGAAACAACAAACTGTAAAGTAGCAAAAAATAATGATAACCAAAGTGAAAAATTTCCTAAAAGTGGTGTCATAAATTAAATTTATATTACTACTTTTTATAAACTAACCAAGGGCGACTATTGAAGCAGCTATAGATGCTAATCGTGCTTCAGCTTCATCAGATCTGCTAGTAATTACAACGGGAGCTTTACCACCCAAAACTGTTCCAGCGGCGCACGCACCCATAAAATAAACCATCATTTTGACAAGTGCATTTCCAGCTTCAACATTAGGAACAAGCAATATATCAGCGTTACCGGCTACTTCATTTTTAATTTTTTTTATAGCTGCAGACTTTTTTGAAATTGAATTATCAAAAGCTAACGGTCCATACACGTCAGCATTTAAATTTTCTTCTTTAGCTTTTTTTGTAACTAAATTTGCTTCAATTGAACTTGGAACACTTTCTATTACTTCTTCTGTAGCAGACAAAACCGAAACTTTTGGTCTATCAATTCCAATTTTATTAGCAAAGTTTATTGCATTTCTAAGAATATGCATTTTAACTTCTAATTTTGGTAACACGTTTACCACACCATCAGTAATGATTAAGGGTTTATCATCAGTTCCTAAAGTCATATGCCAAACATGACTTAGTCTTTTTTTGCCAATTAAATTTAAATTTCTCTTTAAAACAGCTTTCATCAAAATATCTGTATGAATATGTCCTTTAACAATAATTTTAGCTTTGCCTTCGCTAGCTAACTTTGCAGCTATAGGAGCCGTATTATTTTCCTCTTTTTCATCAATCAATTTATATTTGGATATATCCCAATTTAATTTTTTTGAAAGTTTTTTAATTTCAGTTTCATTACCAATAAATATTGGATTTATTAAATTATGTTGAACTGCTTTGTGAACAGATTCCATTGGAAAAATTTCACCAGCGTTAACAATAGCTGCATCAACAGTACCTGCTTTTTTAGCTACATTAATAAGATTATTAGGGCAGACAATTTTTTTATTTGATAACATTAAATTTATTAATCACTTTTATCATACTAGATTTAGGCAATCTTTTGACAGTCTATCCTTTTCCTCGCCAAGGTATAGTTTTATCAATTATTTTTCTAATAGTTAGATCAAATAAAAGTCCTAACATTCCCATTACGAATATTGTTATCCAAATAACTTCGTATTGCATATATTTTCTAGCTACATTTTCAACAAATCCAATACCTGTTGTTCCAGCTAAAAATTCTGCAGCGACTAATGTCCCCCAACACATTCCAACCGCAACTCTTATTCCTGTTAATATTTCTGGAAGAGAATTTGGAAATATAACTTCTCTAATGATTTGCCATCTATTAGCTCCCAAAGAGTGTGCCGCGTGAATTTTTGACAATTGAGTTCCTGATGCGCCAGCTCTTGCAGAAATAATCATAATCGAAAAAGAAACCATAAATAATAAAAAAACTTTTCCAACATTATCAATTCCAAAAACAGTAATTACTAACGGAGCCCAAGCAAGTGGGGGCACAGGTCTGTATAATTCAACCATAGGATCAAAAAATCCTTTTGCAAATCTATTTAGACCCATAAATAAACCTAAAGGAACACCTAATATAATTCCAAGTGTCAATCCTAAGAATACTCTTAAAAAAGAGTCCCAGATGTGTCCCGTAGGAACAGGAATTTTAAAAGCTTCAAAATTTCCACTAACGATATCTAAAATTTTACTTTTAAAATTTGGGTCAACGGTACCATCTTGATTATGAACTGGATATTTACCTGGCATGATATCAGCTATCCAATCAGGAAGAATAAAACCGACTATCTTATTTACTCCCATCATTTCATACCAAAGCATAGGAATCATTTTATATCCAACACTTGGCTTTAACATTTCACCAAAAATTCTAAAAGTATCAGA